>CAZRNR010000027.1:0-26823 GCA_964601505.1 uncultured bacterium
CTTGACATTACTTCACCTCCTTGGGAAAGTTATATATCACAAAACTTCAAGGGATGTGAATTTTTGATGAATGCAACAGAGCAATACGAGATTACTTCCTTGCAAATCCATTTTTAAAGAATCTCCCTGACAAAAATTTTCAACACAAAAAGAAGAACTAAAATTCAAGAGATTCAATCTAATTATGGAAATTTTCCCCATTATTCGTTTATTATTAGATTGAATCCCAGGAATTCCGATACAGTGTTCCTCTTGCCTTATTTTCCTTTAAATTATCAGTGATGTTTTTATTTTCTTTGCTTCTTATGATCTAATCAAATATAAATATTACTTTATTCTCACACTAAAACACATTATCAAATCATAAATACGCTAAATAAATTTATACCCAGTCTATTGGTATCTCAATGAAGCTATTATGATCAGAAAGGATAAAGGCTTTTGTATCTCCTTTCTTTCTTTCCCATATAGACATGATTATATACACAAGTCCTTCAACAGCTGCTTGAAGATCGTATTGAGAAGCTATCGGAGGATGATCTGGATGAGTATGATATATCCCAATTATCTCAAGGTTGTTTCTATCGGCATAATCTTGAATCTTAATGAAATCTTTTGGATCAAGTATGAATCTTATTGGATTATCACTTAAGTTTTTCGCCTTATGAGCTTCCTTTGGTGTAAAAACATCATCAATCACTCTTCCGAGAATAATCCCGCAAGCTTCATTTGGATATCTCTCAACACCATCCATAAAAATATATTCTGCTATGCTACTTGGTAAAGAGACCCTATATTTCCTCATCAATGATTTAGTATTACCAATTTTATATTTCAAAAAAAATTCAGATTGATTTTCTACATAAGTTTTATCATAAGCTTTGAAGAGAGAGAATCGGGAATAATAAGACACGCTCTATTGCATTCATCAAAAATCATAGTATTTTCCCTAAAAAGGGAATAAAAATTTTTGAATAAATCCTTCAACAAATTTTGTATATGCTTTGTCGCAATCATAGTCAAACATATTGAAATTTTATTGTAGCGAACATTTTTAGACATAGTAAAATGTAAAAATCTTTATATTTCCCATAAAAAAATTTATTTCCTAAAACTGAATGAATATTGTAAAAAATCGCAAGTAAAAGTCTTCTCTTTAGTTCCCTTTTCCATCAAAACCTCTATCCATAAATTCAAAAAATAGATGAACAGGAGAGATTTTCTCAAGCTTACTATTAGCATCGTTTCCCGGAAACTTTAACTTGGCAAGCTTGAGTTTTTGTATCCACAAGATAAAAAGGTAATTTGTAGGTATGTTTTTGGATGAGAGTAAGAGAATAAGGAATCTAAACAAACTTTTAATGCGATTTTCAAGAAAGTTATGTATCTTCCTGCTTGAATTTTTTTATAGTTTTCCTGGTGCATATTATCACTTCATCGTAAAATTGTAGGAAATAAGGAAGTAAAGTTTCAGTGATTGCGACAGAGCATCTTGTATAACTTGAAAGAAATCTTACTATTTAATCCTTCAATTCTTTCAAATTTAAGTAAATCCAAAAAAATTTTTCCGTCAGTCTTTTACCACTCTTTTCTTCCAATCTCCTTAGCTTCTTCTTGAATCCCATGATTTGCTACTCCTTATTATCCTCCAATCTCCTTCTATATTAAGATGGGGAGAGAAGGTCCTTTGATGATAACCAAAGAGTAGAGAGGATTTATATATTTTTATACAAGAAAGATGCTTTGATAGTGTTGGTTGAACAAGGTTTATCATCTTGAAGCTCTCTATATCTTTAATCCAGTTTCTCAGATTTAAGAAACACCATACTTTCATATTTTTTGATTTTTTGTCACCTCACATCCAAAGTTCTATTATCTCTCTCACCTCATTCCTTGATTATATTAACTTTGGGAAAAAACTTTTTTGGAATCACTTAACTGCTGTGTCAAGAAATTTTTATACTCCACTATGCAAATTGACAATTTCTCATTTTTATTTGACAAAGCAGTTAAATTTACAAAGAATTTTTTGATTTCAAGAGGATCCATAAAAAATCCACGGGAGTTGTTCTAATATAACGCCCCATAAGAATCTCGTAAAATGAACAAGATCTGAAATTAAAAAGTTCGGTGTTTATGATATTTCCCTATTTCCGAACCGTTATGTTAATCATCAATTATTCCTTTTTTAATTTTTAATAAGTAGTAAAGCGGTAAGTTTTTTATTTTGGCTCCTGTTCCCTCCATATTAGCCTTTCTATCTCATCAGGATTTCAATCTGCATGCCATATATAAATTTCTGTAGAATCACTGAATGTCTCACATACTTTTACCAATTTCTTAGTGCTGCATAGGAAGACTTTTCAGCCTCTCCTTGATGCTCTAATCATTTTGAGTTTCGCAGTATTCTCTCAAGGTCTTTTACGCTCCCTGCCTTGTTTATAGCCCTCTTTATCTCCCTCAGCTTACCTATATCCTTTATGTCCTTCAGCATCTCTATCAAATATCTCCCCTCCTCCCCAAACCTCTCCTCTATATCTATCTGAATACCTTCCTTGAGTCCCTTTCCTATACCTTCCTTGAGTCCTTTTTCTATACCTTTCCTTAAACCTTTCCTGAAAAGCCTTGTTTTTGTCAAATCTATCTTCGCTACCTCTTCCATCTCCCTCTCCACCTCCCTATCTCTCCCTACCAAAACTGATAGTATATATATCTTATTCACTAACTCCATTAACTTCTGTCTTGACAAAAATCTATAATTCATTATCTTCTCAAAAATCTTTCTCACATCCACATCCCTACTCAAAATCCCAAGAGCATTTACATGCGGATTATTACTCCCTTGAAACTTCCTAAAAGGTATCTTTGTTATGTCTATAACTTTGAAATGATACTCAACTCCATTAAATGGTGTCCTTTGAACAAATCTTGAAGGAACTTTATTTCCAACACATAAAACTACCTGCCAAATCTCATTATCTTTATACCTCTTTTTCAGAAGAACAAAGTATTCAAGCATTCTTAATGGAAATTCTTTCTGATACTGCAATTGTATCTCAAAATGAACTATAACTTTTTTCCGTTTTGTAAATCCAACATATATCCTGTCAGCTCTTCTTTCTCTTACCTCAGAAAACTCAATATCTTGAACTTTTAACCTCTTTACTTTTATCCCGAATAAAGATAATATCTCTACTTCTGAACCCTCCAATATGTTTTTTAAAGATACATCATATCTTCCCATAAGATGATTTTATCTTTCCTGAAATTGAAAAACTCAAATGTTGCAAGTTCTAAAAAACTTAAATGAATTTTATTACAAGATTATAGTGCTTCTCTGAACATTTACAAAAAAGCATGTAAAAATGAGGAAATTCAAGCTTTTCTTCCGAAAAATTAGGAAATGATCTACAAGTTTCTTTCGTTAAAGAATTATAGTATTCTTCCCTAAAGAGGTAATAAAAATTTTTGAATAAATCCTCCAACAAATCTTGAAAGAAATCTTACTATTTAATCCTTCAATTATTTCAAATCAATTTATTCCTTCTTTAACTGTTGTGTCAAAAAATTTTTATCCTCCACTATGCAAATTGACAATTTCTCATTTTTATTTGACAAAGCAGTTAAATTTACAAAGAATTTTTTGATTTCAAGAGGATCCATAAAAAATCCTCGTTTTTTATTTCAACAGAAGCGACAAGAATTCGTAGGTATGTTTTTGGGTGAGATTTAGAATGAAGCAACCTCAGGTTCTTTTGTCGTACAACTGGGGATTACCACCTTTCAAGATAATTTTTGATGAATGCAACAGAGCAAAGTTTTATCATTGAAAAGAGGGAATTGGAATAAATATAAATGAGAGGTGTTCATAATTAAGCAAAAGTTTATTCTTACCTCTCTTGCTCCTATTACAAGATTGGTTTTTATAAAGCAAGGAGAGATGATAGAATTATGAACACCTTTGATAAAATAGGTTATATTCTTTATGAGTATTCGCTTTGCAAATATTTATGGGTATTTAAAAATAGAATGAAGTTGCATATGTGAATTTCAGAAATAGAGTTTAAAATTATTAAAAAGTGATTGAGAATTATGAATACTCCTCATAATCACATACAGAGGTTTAAAATCATGCTGACCATAAGTTTTGTTCCTATTTCCATGTTTTCAATAGATATTCTTTCATCTACTCCATGCATAGTAGAAATCTCCTCCTCGGTAAGGAAGAAAGGCAATATACCATAAGACTGTATTCCTTTTTTTCTGAAAAACCTTGAGTCTGTAAAACCTGTTGATATTATTGGAAAAAATGGATAGTCATAAACGAGTTTCAAAGCTTGTTCTATTTTCTTTAATATATGGCTTGAAGGATCAGACTCTGATGGCTCATATGCGGATATTATTTCAAAAGAAACCCGTGGATCATCAACGATATTTTTAAGTTTCTCTACAATTTCATAATAATCATAGCCCGGGAGAATTCTTATGTCAAGGATTGCCTCAGCTTCCTCTGGAATGACATTTTCTTTGTATCCTGATTTGATGATGGTTATACTCATTGTATTTGAAAGCATAGCAGATAACTTAGGTTTGCCTTTCAGAACTTTATACAAAGCTCTTCCTACAATATTCTTGAGAAAGTTTGAATTTTCTATTAATGAAAGGATGGGATTGGAAAATTTTAAATCTTTTGAGAGATAGAATTTAACGGATTTAACAAGATTTTCTATTATTTTCTTTCCAAGATCAGATGAAGATATTTTGGCCAGGGCTCTGACAAGTATAAGATTGGGATTATCTTCAGAGGGCATCGAAGCATGTCCTGATTTGCCCTTAGCCTTTATTTTCAACCATATCGGTCCTTTTTCACCAAAACATGGAAGATAAATTTTTTTATTATTTAATATGACTCCAGTTCCCCCCTCATTTATGACACAAAATCCGTCTATATCTTCGTAATTAGTAAGATACCCCGCTCCTTTCTCACCTCCCATCTCTTCATCAGCAACAGATATAAACTTCACAGACCTGCTAAGGTTTATATTCATTCTTTTTATGATTGTTGTAGCGACAGCCTCAACTACAGCAAGTCCCTTGCAATCAATTGTTCCTCTACCCCATACATAGCCATTTTTTACCTCTGCAGAAAATGGATGAACAGACCATTGCCTTGGGTCAGCAGGAACAACATCAAGATGACTTAAAAGTATAACTGGCTTTTCTTGATTTCCAGATTTAAGATCAGCTATCACAGTTGAACGACCTTTTTCAGATTCAACTATCCTTGATGGTATTCCAAAGTCATCAAAATATTTTTTAATGTATTCGGCCGCAGGTGCTTCATTTCCCGGGGGATTTGTAGTATCAATCCTTACAAGATTCCTCAAGAGTTCTACAGCTTCATCCCTTACTTCCTTCCATCTTATAGAATTTATAATTTGCTTTATATCATTTGCACCTTCAAGCATAAATATAGTATAAAAATATTTATAACCTAAAAGTCAAATTTCCTCAATGTATATAATATTTCATTCGGAAAAAATCATCTTCAAACAAACCCCTATGTATAGCTTAAAACAAAAGAATAGGTATTAATCAATCTATTCGATAAACAGAATTAGATAAAACACAACAATTAATAAGTTTTATCAGAAGTGGGTAGAAAGATTCTCTAAATTTACCTAAAATTGAATCTTTTATCAAATTAAAAAGATGTGAGAAAGTTTGCAACAATTTTAGGCATATTGATATTTTCTATCTCATTGTTCCTTATGCTTTCCTATGAAAAGGATATAAGATACGGTTTTGTGGAAGTAGAAGGAGGTAAAATGCTTGGAATGTCGGCCGAAACTGCAAAGACATCAGGGGATATAGTTTATGCACAAAATCTATTTTTATCATTTGATGAAGAAGAATTAGGTACGATAGAAGTTCAAGCAGAAAAGTCAGTATATAATTTGAAATCTGGTATCGTAGAAATCAGCGGAAATGTAAGATTAAAGGCTAAAAACATATATGCAGAAACAAAAAAGGCAAAGATTTTTTTAGATGACAAAAGCATAAAGAAAATAGAGAGCTACGAGGATGTGAAAGTTCAAACCAATGGAAGAACGATAAAAGCTGAAAAAGCTGAAATATTTCCAAAAGAAAAAATCATAATATTCACTGGAAATGCAACAATATATCAGAAAGGTCTTGAAATTCAAGGAAAAATAATAAAAGTATATCTTGATTCAGACAAAGTGGAAATAGAAGATACAAGAGCTAAAACCATTGGCGAGTAATTAAATCAATATCAAGATTGAAATAGAATTTTTATAATTTCATATGTGCATAAAAATCAGATAAATCACAGAAAGAAGAAAAAGCAAGAGAAGAATATAATGAAAAAAATAAGCATAAGGATACCAAAAATATTTTTTTTCCTTTCCATAATATCATATATGCTATCAGCATACTTCCTATTATCAGAAAATGGTATTTTCACATACATAAAGCAAAAAAAGCAAATAGAGATTCTTGAGAAGGAAATAAATAAAGTAAAAGAGAATATAAAACAAATAGAATATAAGAAAAAACTCCTGGAAAGCAAAAATAGAGAATATCTTGAGAATGTGTTTAGGAAATTCGGATGGGTAAAACAAGGGGAGAAGATAATAATAACTCAAGAAGAATAATTAAGTGAGAGGTGTTCATAATTAAGCAAAAGTTTATTCTTACCTTCTCTTGCTCCTATCACAATATTGATTTTTTATAAAGCAAGAAGAGGTGATAGAATTATGAACACACTTTAATAAAATAGATATTCTTATAGGAGTGTTTGCTTTGCAAATATTTATGGGTATTTAAAAATAAAATAAAGTGGCATATGTAAATTTCAGAAATAGAGTTTGAAATTATTAAAATGATTGAGAATTATGAACACCCCTCAATTAAGTAAAGACTCGACAATTGAAATGACCATAGATGGTTCTATTCTTTTCATACACTCTACATTTCTAGGGCATCTTGAGATTTCGGCAAAGTACGAGCATGGAGAGCACCAAGTATTAGATCTGACAACAACTGTGTTCTTGGTATATGCCCACTTCAGATGGTTAGTTGGACCAAATATCGCAACAGACGGTTTTCCAAGAAGTTCCGCAATATGTAAGATTGCATTATCTACTCCAACAAAAAGCTTTGCTGAATTAACAAGTGAAAACAACTCGTAAATATCTATTTTCTTTTCTCCTAAAACCACAATCTTATATTTTTTTGATAAGGATTCTGTTATCTCCCGGAATCTATCATAAATTTTTTCTTTTTTCGTTGTGAAAGGAGCAACAAGAACATCAACATCGTAATTCTTTAATCCACTGATAGAAATCGGGAAATAATTCTGAAATTCTTCGTCTATTTTTTTCATATCTGAATCAGGAGATCCTGATATAATACTCATAGCAAAATAAAATAGCCTAAAGAATTCAAAAGCTTCAAAAGAAAAATGAAAGTAATCTAAAGAAAAATCAAGTATATGAGCTTTTGTTGAAAAACCTATTGAAGCCTTGCCCAAAATCCTCGCAAAAATAGCTGGTAGAACAAAAAACTGTTCTGTATCAAGCACGAAATCATATCTACCTAAATTTTTCATAACGAAGAAGGGAAAGGAGAATGAATCATAAACAAAAAATTGTTCAATAATATCGCCATAGCAGAACTTTGCAAAATCAATATTCCTTTTCTCACCAAGAAAATGTATTTCTGAATTAGGAAAATGTTCCCTGAACATTTTCAAAGCTGGTGTAAGAAGTATTGCATCTCCAGCTCCCCCTGGCCTTATAATCAAAATTTTAGCCCCTTTGTTTCCCTTAATTTTTCTTCTTTTAATATACGGAGAAAATAAGCGGAAAACATTATCCACACTTTTTAACAAAGATTGCCAGAACATAAACATAAAAATAAAGAAAAAAATATTAAACCATCAAAAAACATCAAAATTCAATACTTAAAATATGGAAATTCTTGAAAACAGGAAGATAGTAATACTAACTTTATCATTAATAATTGACCTTACAATAGGAGAACCTTCCCAAAAGATACATCCAGTTGTAATAACAGGTAAGGTGATATCCTTATGTCTTACCGAGAAGATCAAATCAAATTTATCAAAGTTGCTCTTTGGTTTATTCCTGATCATAATAGGAAACGCAGTATTCTTATCAATATATTTTATGGGTAAGAAAATAATCACTTTAATTTCAAGTTCCGATATACCTTTAATACTTTTTGAATCCTTTATCTTTAAAACTACATTTGCTCTGAGATCACTTATAGAGCATTCAAATTCAGTCTTCATAAGCCTTAAGGAAAACGATATTGTAAAAGCCAGAAAGGAAGCATCAAAAATAGTTGGAAGGAAAACCGAAGATCTGGATAAACCTCACATTATTTCGGCTTCTGTTGAAAGCGTAGCAGAAAACACAGTCGATAGTTTCTTTTCTCCAATCTTTTTCTTTTTATTTTTCGGTATCCCAGGAAGTATCTTCTACAGGGTATTAAACACACTTGATGCAATGGTTGGTTATAAAAACGAGAAATATAAATTCATTGGTTTTTTCCCAGCCAAAACAGATGATATTTTGAATTTCATACCAGCAAGGCTAAGCATTCTTTTCATATTATTAGGTGCAATAATTTGCAGATACAATATAGAGGATTCTGTTAAGACACTTTTTAAGTATAGAAGAGCAACACCGAGTCCAAACTCATATATTCCGATCTGTCTTTTTAGTGGTGCATTAGGAATAAAGCTTGAAAAAATTGGCTTCTACTCAATTGGAGACTTTGTCCTACCAGAAAATGAAGAGTATATAAGAAAATCAAATATTCTTGCATTAATCTCATGTATTCTTTTTTTTCTGCTCTGTGTGGCAACAATGTATATGTACGGAGTAATGATAAAATGAAGTTTAAGAAAAATCGTCTGAGGCTGAGACGAGATATAGAGAAGGTAATAAAGTTTGGGAAATTGAAAAAAATTTTTGATGAAAAAGGAAATGAAATATTCTTGGTTAGATACTACCCTCATGAAGGGTACAGTAGATTCACAGTATTTGTTCCAAAGAAAGTTGCAAGAAAAAGTGTATGGAGAAACAGGATAAAACGCATAACCAGAGAAGCATTTAGACAAATGATAAAAGAAGGGAAGGCTCCAAATTATGATATAATATTCATTGCTCGGCAGAACATATATCAAAAAAAAACACCTGAGATAAAAAAAATTTTTGAAAGATTCTTTGAAAAGCAATAAAATCAGATAGCAACAGCAAAAGCTACACAGAAATCTCCATCATGTGATATTGATACTAGGATATCTTTTATTCCTCTTTCAGTAGCAGCGTGCAACATACCTCCATACAATCTCACAACAGGATAAGGTAGGTGAATTATCTCTATTTCTCTGAAGACTATCCTCTTTTTAGTCTGAAATGTTTTAAAAATTGCTTCCTTTGAGCAAAAAAGAGCTGCTATCCTCTCGTACGGATTTATTTTTGCACTCATAATGTATTTCAGCTCATCTTGAGTATAAATCCTATTCAAAAATCTTTCTCCATATTCTAAATATACTTTCTTTATTCTTGATATATTCAAAATATCAACCCCAATACCTTTAAGTTCAATCATATAATGAATATAACATGAATGAGAAAAGATTAATAAGTAATCAATCTATTTTTATAAAGTTTATTACCAATCTGAGAAAATCTTTTCAAGATTCCGATCCTACATTAAGTTAATTTTTAAGAATGCTAAAAATCGTACTGAATTTGTATAATTTTTTCTATTTTTTTATTCTCATTTTCTGCTCAGTTTAATTTTATCCTAAAAAAACTTTTGAAAATATTCACATTGAAAATAGGTGTTAGATAAAAAACAAAAAGTACAAAACAAATTATAATAATAATAAATAAATAAACAAATTATAATAATATAAAATTATGAGATTTGATCAGAGTATAGCTCTAACAGGAGTAAGAACGTTCTTAGGTTCAAATTTAGCCATAAGATTACAAAATATTCCTGGGATAAAGCTTACAGTTTTAGATAAACATAGACCAAGCTTTCTTAAAGAAGAAGTAAAATTTTACAGAATAGATCTGACAGATCCCAAATCTGATCAGATGATATATGAAGCCCTTGAGAACGAGAATGTAGATACATTTTTGCACATGGCGTTTTTCGAAGGTAAGGTTCCCGCTTCTTCCTCATATTGTCATGAGGTTCAAGTAATAGGAACATGGTATGTTCTAAACGCTTGCGCTAAAAAGAAAATAAAAAAATTCGTTCTTTCCTCAACAACAGAAGTTTATGGTGCGCATCCTATGAATCCAAATCTTATAAAAGAAGACGCTCCCCTGAGAATAAATGAATCATATAAATATATCAAGGATAGAGTTGAAGCAGAAGAGCTTACAAAAAAGTTTGCAAAAAAATGTCCATCAACAAAAGTTTTAATTTTGCGAAAATGTCCTGTTTTGGGAGATAAGATCAAGAATTTTACAACTTGGTATCTTTCAGGTCCGATAATATTCTCTGTTTTAGGTTTCGACCCTATGATGCAATTCTTGCACCAGGAGGACCTAATCGATGCATTCCTAAGATTCACAGTAGGACACGACGAGATACCTGGAGGAATTTATAACATAGCAGGTAAGGGCGCTTTGCCTCTGCTTTATATAACTCGGCTTATGGGAAGAGTTAATATACCTCTATTTTATTCCTGGCTTTATGCTATGTGTATGTTTGCAAGAACAGCAGGTATTGCTCCTTTTCCACCTCAACACATAGATTACATAAGGTATACATTTGTTGCCGATGGAACAAAGGCCAAGGATATAGTAGGTTTTGTCCCAAGATATACATCAAGAGAAATAGTCGAAGAATTTGCCGGATATATAAAACTCAAGAGAGCAAAAATAAAAACATCTCAAGAAAAATAAACTTGAACTTATAACCTGAATCAAATATTTTTTATCTCCATAGTGTTTTCAATGTTAATCCTTGATGGTTTTGATCATCTACTCGGTTGATCAAAATAGATTCTTCCGTGCATCATGCAACCACATGTATTTATCTTTCTTGAATTCTTATTAAATGATGCTATCAATGGATATATGACATACGATATAGATGAGAACAAACCAAGACCTTTTATCTCAAGGATACGCTTTGCAGCATATTTACCCCAGAATATCCCATTTGAATCCAAAAGATACAAAGCAAAAGGGAAATTTTCTCCAACAAGCTTTTTTAATATATCCTGACTTTCTTGTATAGGCCTTACAGCAAATCCTAATTTCTTTGCTAATTTTGAAAACGAAACACATAACTGACAATCACGATCAAATATCAGAACAGGTTTATCAAAACCAAATTCAAATAATTTTGAATCACTCATATGCTGATATATTTTTATTGTTATTAGTAGAATAATTATAATTATCTGAGATATGTTCAGGCAGTTCAAGTCCAGCTGAAATGGCAAGTTCCCAATCTTTTTTATAGTCCTGCCCGGGTGTTGTTAAATAATTTCCGACCATAAGGTCATCAGCCCCCGCTTTTAGAACCCAATCTTGCCTTTTTCCAAAAACAACCTCCCTACCCCCAGCAACTTTTATCTGCTTTGTTGGATGAACAAAGCGCATCATAGCAATACACTTTGCCGCTTCATATGGGCTCATAAGAGGTAGGATCTCAAAAGGTGTTCCTGGACGAGGGTTTAAAAAATTCAATGGAATTATCTTTGGGTCTATCTTCTTGAGCTCAAAGGCTATCTGAACCCTGTCTTCGATAGATTCCCCCATTCCAAATATACATCCGCAGCATAGCTCTATTCCAGCACCTTTTATTATATTTATTGTCCTCAATCTATCCTGATATGAATGCGTAGTGCATATTTTTTCAAAGTAACGCGGAGATGTCTCTATATTGTGATTTGAATGATCTACACCAGCATCTTTGAGCTTCTGAGCTTGCTTTTCTGTGAGTTCCCCTAAGGTAGCATCAGGTGATATACCAGGAACCTGTTTTCTTATTTCTCTAACCATCTCACAAATAATTTCAATTTCCTTATCTGTAGGTCCTCTTCCGGATGTTACTATCCCAAACTTTGTTGCTCCCATCCTGTAAGCCTCTTTTGCCTTCACAACTACCTCATCAACAGGAAGGAGTGTGTATTTCTGAACATTTGTTCTCCATCGTGTAGATTGAGAACAGAATTTACAATCCTCTGGACACAATCCACTTTTAGCATTTATAATAGCACAAAAATCAATTTTTTTACCTCTAAACTTTTCCCTGATAATTGTAGCATACTCAAACAATTTCTCTATATACACATCAGGAAAAACAAGTATAAACTTAGCATCATCTTGATTTATCTGATCTCCGTTCAGAACCTTATTTGCTATCTCCTTGAGTTTCAAATCATATGACATTTTATGTATTCTTATATATTTCGTAAACCTTACTTTTTTTTCAGTAAACCTTTGTTTTTCTAAACTATTTTTAGTTTCCTGAAGAATTTCTTCAGTTCCGATTTATCTATCTTTGAGAATGAAAATCCTCCCCTATAAAAACCTTTTGAATCAACAGTATAGTGCTTAAGCACAGCTGAACCACCTATTTTTATCCCTGATTTACCTCCTGATAAATCAAGCGAGAATTTAACTTCTTCATCTATCATGGGCAAGAAATATTCAATCATCCTATCCTTCATTTGTATGTGCATAGAAAAACCTCCAAGACTTATATCTCCCAAACTTCCAGAAAGAGCGTATCCATTTTCTCTTTTTATGATAACATCCGCTTTTTCTTTAGGTTTAACCCTGTAATATCTCCTCCTCTCACATATAAAAATACTATCTGGAACCCCGACTATATATATATTAGGATATATACCTTTGAGAGTTTCAACCGGAACTACCTTCATCGAAATTATCCCTCTACCAGAGATGAATCTTAACTCATAATTCTCTCCTTGCTTCAATGCTTGCTCGGATCTCAAAACAAGTTTATTGTCATCTTTTAATCCTATTATATATGCTCTTTTACTGACATCACCGAGCTTTTTCATTATAGAGATCTCAACAATATTATCTTTGATACCCTCTAGTATCTTATTTACACCTTTACCTGATATCTTTATATTAAAAAGATTTTTTGGTAGGTTTTCTATCATAGAATTATTATAATAATAAATTCCTATAATTTTTTTTACGAATTAGAACATGGCTAAAATAAAATAAACATTACTTTATGAGAATATTTTCTAATCTCGTAAAAAGAATCAAAGAAAAATCAGGAGCTTACAAAGATAATTTACTTAAATATTTGCTATATTTCGCATCTGCATTTGCTTTTTCTGTTTCAGTTGAAAACATAGACCCAAGCTTCGCATTCATAATCTCTTTCTTACTATATGTATTTATCTTCTCAAATGTCAAAAGAATGGATTACATAATGATATCTTTGTATTCCATTTTATTCTTTCTATCTTTATATGGATTGAGGAAATTGATAATAGAAGAAAGGATATTCGTATCTGACTATAAAATATTTTTTGCTTTTCCGTACTTTACTATCATATCCACGCTATTTTTTCTAATAGAAAGAAAAAAAGCAGTCTACTTTTGCACCTTCTTATGCCTTTTATCTATACCTATACTTCCTGAAATAAATCAGGAATTCCTGACACTTCCTTCGGCTTGGTTTTTTTCCTCATTGATTTCTGTTCCGATGCTATCAAAAAGTAGAAGGAGATTCTCTCTGTTCAAAACTTCTATTGTCTATGGACTTTTTGGAGGAACGCTTATATTTACAATGACAGGTGGAATATGGAAAGCAGTTATATTCATCTTATCCTCTATAATTTCTCCTTTCATCTCCATCTCCATACTATACTTTTTTGAAAGAACCTTTAATATCCTTACACCATTTTATCTTTTTGATCTTCAAGATATAGAACATCCTATTCTTGTTCAACTCAGGAAAAAGGCTCCCGGAACATTCCATCATAGCCTTGTAGTAGCAGATATAGCTTATGTAGCAGCCAAGGAAGTGGGAGCAGATGCTGAACTCATAAGATGTGCAGCTTTATATCATGATATAGGTAAAACCGCTAGACCTGATTATTTTATAGAGAACATAGGAGATATGTCCGCACACATGAAGATAAATTTACCCTTAAGTTCAAAACTTGTTGTGAAACATGTTGAGGATGGCGAAAAAATTGCAAGGTCATATTCAATCCCCCAGAGAATAATCGACTTTATACTTGAACATCACGGAACCACTTATCCAGAATATTTTTTGAGAGCAGCAAAAAGATTAGATATACATCTTGATATAAGATATCCCGGCCCGACTCCAAGAAGCCTTGAAACCGTTATAATGATGATCTGTGATTCTTCAGAAGCAGCTGTAAGATCCCTTGAAAAATACAGTCCTGAGAGAATAAAAGATATGGTCTCAAAAGTCGTAAAATCTAAAATAGATCAAGGACAGTTTGATAATTCCCCAGTAACGCTTCAGCAGATTAAAAAAATTGAAGAATCAGTAACGAAAGCTCTTTGTGATTTTTATCACCTAAGAATAAGCTATGATGAAAAAAGCGTACAAAGGTATTTGGAAAAGAAGAAAAAATTTGAGAACGGTCATGCCAAAGAAAACGGACACCAAGATATAAAAGATAAAAGACAACAAAATAATTGATTCAATCTGATTCTTTCAAGAATCACTCTATTGTTCGGCAAATTATAAAAAGAAATTAATAAAGATAAAAATCATTCTCAAGATAATGTCTTATAATATGAATTTTACTGAAATATTTCTTCACCTTGGTATTGGGAAAACAGGAACTAAATTTCTTCAATATGATTTTTTCCCATTTCTTAAAAATACAATCTATATACATAGATGGAGGATAGAAAAAACTATAGGTTTTTTGAAATCAATTCAGAATGTAGGGAAAAAAATACTTTACTCTGGAGAGTACGATATAGAATTAGATAAAATAATAACTCTTCTTTCAAAAGAATTGCCTTATGCTGGGATAATTCTCGTATTCAGAAGACAAGATGAATGGATACTCTCGCAATACAAAAGGTTTGTGAAAAATGGTTATCACATCAGCTTTCAAGATTTTTTCAATCTGAAAGATGGATTCTACTACAAACCAAAAGATCTCTTCTTCTATCCAAAGATTGAAAAGATAATTAATTACATGAAGAAAGGGGCAATTTTTCTAAATTATGAGTCCTTAAGAAAAAGACCTAAAGATTTCCTGAAAAAGATAAGTGATTACATAGGGACCGATTGGTTTAATATGATCAGATATAAAGAAAGACATAAATCTTATTCTGAAAAACAATTAAAGTTTTCATATGTGGCTTCAAGGTTCATAAAATATACTCCTTCTGAGAATACTCTGAGAAGGATACTGTTTATTCTTCCAATAAGATATTCTCTACTATATATAGGCAAGTTTATGCCAGAGATTCCATACAATATATTCCCAACTGAAAAAGAGCTTCTTGAAATAAGAAATTATTACCGGGATGATTGGGAAAAATGCCTTTCAGTCTTTTCCATCTAGAATGAAAACAACGCTACCGTTCAACATACCGTGTTCTGCCTGAACTATTCCTACATCACACTTCCCCTTTTTTTGTCTTTCACCTGCTTCTCCCCGCAACTGCATGACAACCTCAGCAAATTCTATCATTGGTGTAGCTCCTGCAGGATGCCCGAAAGCTATTCTACCTCCACTTGGATCAATGTAAAGTTTTGAATCTGGTCCAACATTCCCCTCCTTGAAAGCATAAACTGCTTTGCCTTTTTCGAAAAATCCCATATCCTCAAGTATGGTGAGTTCAGTTGTTGAAAAGACACCATATATCTCAGCAACATCTACATCTTTTCTGGTTAATCCTGATGATTTGAAAGCCTCATCTGTAGCTTTTGCTACTCCTTTAGAACTATATATGCTATACTCAAATTGATTCGGCCAGAAAGAAGTTGGGGTATGGTATTCACCATAACCTCTTATTTTTACTCTTCTTTTCTTACATGGGGTGGATTTTTCAAATCTTTCTGATGAGAGTATAACACAGGCAGCACCAGAAGCAAAAACAGAACAATCATGAAGATACAAAGGATAACATATCTCTTTTGATTTGATAACATCTTCTGGAGATATAAGCTCGCGCAAAAGGGCTTTTGGATTCTTATGAGCATGCTCTCTCAAGCGAACAGCAACATAATTAAGATCATCTCTACTTATATTGTTCTCGTACATATATCTCTGGCCTGCCATAGCGTAGTAAGGGATAGGAGCTCCAATACCATAAAGAGCATCATACGGACCATAAAGGTTTATTTGTGAAATCGTCGCAGAATAAATGAATTGTTCAAATGACATGCTTTCAAGTGGTCTATCGGATCTTTCATCCATCGCAACGACAGCAACAAGATCACATCTCCCTGAAATTATTTCAAGCATTCCATATCTTATAGCCAAAGCGGCCGTACTACCGCCATTTTCAACCATGATTTGCGTCTTAAGTTCTTTCCCAAGGTAATGTCCCATATGATGAGCGTGCATAAAAAAGTTCAGACCTATACCTCCAAGAATCGGCGGAGTAAAAACTATCCCATCAATCTCATCATGAGAAATCCCTGCATCTTCTATGGCTTTTTTCAGGACATCAAATATAACATCTTTATAAGGAATCCCGAACTTTTCCTTAACAGCTTCTTTATAATACACTCCTCTTACATATACATTCATAATAAATTGAACTTACATACAATTTGAACATTTGTTCAAATTTCAAGAATTGATTAAACTCTCTTGAGAGAAAAGATTCTGCTTCTAACTATGGTTTCTTTCATTTCTGCAACAGCTCTTTCAAACCCAACAAACACGGCACGCGCAACTATAGAATGTCCTATTGAAAGCTCAGATATCTCGGGAATCTGGCAGATCTTGCCAACATTATTCAAATTTAAAGCATGCCCACCCATAACATATAATCCCATATCATGAGCAAATTTCGCTGAATCAGCTATAGAGTTAAAGATAGAAAAATCTTGTGGGTTCATGGCATACTGAGTTGTGTTTATCTCCACAAAGTCAACCTCAAGCTCTTTTGCCTTCCCTATTATCTCCAATTTCGGATCAATAAAAGTTCCAACTTTTATTCCAGCATTCCTGAGTTTCTTTGAAAAATCTTTCACTTTTTTGAAGTTCTCTTCTTCTGTTAGATCTATTCCGCCTTCAGTCGTAACTTCTTGTTGTTTTTCAGGTACGAGAGTTACCTTATCCGGCTTCAATTCGAGGACAAAATCAAGTATATCTTCAAAGAACCCCATCTCAACTGTTAAAGGTAAAGGAACTGATTCCTTAATAAGTGTTGCGTCTTTTTCCTTTATATGCCTACGATCATTCCTTATATGTACTGTTATTCCATCAGCTCCCGCAAGTCTTGCAAGCATAGCAGCCTGAACAGGAGACGGTTCATAAGTTTTCCTAGCCTCTCTCAGAGTAGCTACATGATCAACGTTAACGGAAAGCTTTATTTCTTCCATATCATAAAAATATGCAAAAGGTCAAATTCAATCTATAGATTAACAAAAAACAATCAAATCAATTGATATCCATCATCCAATTTTCTTATCCTGATACGTAAATATTAATCAATGAATCCATAATTTAAGAAATCTTCTCAAAAACAAACCACCTCCTTCTACCATCCCTGACAAAACCTATTTTATTATAATAATTATCAGGTAATTCTCTTTCAGATATCAATATTATATTTTTTTTATCTAAAATCTTGTAATCTTCTGGATCATATGTTATAATAGTATCAAAATCAAAACTCCGGATAGCTTGATCAAAGCTCATAACCTTAAGTCTTGATGTCTCTCTATACTTCCTCTTTAGATATCTTACTTCTATATCATTTTTTCCGGATAGGACTACAAGATCCCTTCCAATTATAAACTTTGGTATAAAAGATTTGATTGCTCCAACATATAGAACTTTTCTACCAATTTTGTTTTTGATCATTTCATATATCTTTTCTGAACATTTCAGACCTAAAACGGGTTTCAAAACATAATTTTTACTTTCTAATCTACACTTTATCATCCATAAAAGATATAATATTCCATCTTTCCATGTTATCTTCTTACCTTCTTCATAGGTTCTACCATAGTATGATATTGGAACCTCATAAACTCTAAAACCAAGCTGCAAAACCCTCGCAGTAAATTCAACTTCAAATTCAAAACCCTTAGCTTTCATCAAAGGTAAGTATTCATCAAGAACAATTTTTGAGAAAGCTTTATATCCAGTTGATATATCTGTAAGTATGCTATCAAAAAGCAAATTAGCAAAAAGTGATAAAAACCTATTTCCAAGATAATGAGAAAACATAAAAACTCTTCTGCTATCTCCCAGGAATCTGGAACCATAAACAACATCTGCCACACCCTGAGATATAGGCTTTATAAGCACCGGATAATTTTCCGGATCATACTCCAGGTCAGCGTCTTGAATTATTATTATATCTCCTTGTACCTCCATAAAACCGGTTTTTAGTGCAGCACCCTTCCCTTTTTCCTTGTCCTGACGCAAAACTTTCACTTTGTTCATATTATCTGATTTAAAAGTTTTTATTAACTCCCATGTTCCATCAGTTGAACCATTATCCACTATTATTATCTCCTTCTTATATGGAGATTCTTTAACCTTTTTGAATATATCCTCTATAGTGTTAGCTTCATTATAGGCAGGTATAACGACCGAAAGCATTGGAAAACATAATTTACTATTTTCCTAAAAACATTTATATTTTATTAAGAAATTCAATGGAATACAAAAATTCATATTCTCAAAGGTTTCTACAGAGGATTCAAAAATCATACAGAAAAATAGCTGTTTATTTAAACAATTTATCTTCTTTCATCTTCTGCAATTGTATCAGAATAGAAAAATCAACCAAATCACCGGAATTCTCCACCTATTGGATTTCATAGCGTAACAATAAGAAAGTTTCAAAAAATTGACCAATATATAAAATCCTTTCCAATCAAATTATCTCCACAAAAAATCAATACCATGAAGTCTAAATTGTATATCCATCTGAATCTTTTAACCTTTCAACTCTTTCTAACTCCATGATGATAAATAACTAGGGAAATATCTCTCCAGGTAGTTCAAGATTTCTTCTGTTATACAAAGAAGATCAAAATTTTTTCTCCAAAAAACAAAATTCTCTGTCCCAAATACACTTTCTATTTTATAGTATATGTCTGGGAACTTTTCATAACTGCTGTCATATAATTAAGGAATTGGAAAGTTATAAATATGACATTTTTGAATTCACAACTATAAACTTAATAGGAAATAATAGGTTATATCTCTTTAAATTCTATATGAATTTAAAAAGCTTGTTTTATTGTAAGGAGAATAAGCATTTAAATTAACTTCAAAATTAAATTATTATCATCTAACCGAAATGATATGTTTTCAGATGTTTTAAAAATGCTGTGTCCTGGAGATACTGGATATAATACAAAGTTGTTAGTAGAGACATATTTTTCTCTAAGAATTCTCTCAAAAAGATCTCTTGAGATAGAGATAACAGACGAATTATCCTTTGTTTTAGAAATAATAGCCGAAGCCTTAAGATAACTGAGCAAATAAGTATCTAAAAATATCTTATTTTGATCAAGAAGCAAAGAATCAGATGAGAAGATAAAAATATCCGATTCACTTTCTACTTCATCTAAACTCTTTACAATTTTTACATAGTCTGGATGAAACATTTTTTCTATTCTATACCTTATATTCCTATCATCAGATATACCATAAAATTTAACGAAAGGATATATATTCATCAGAACATTCTGAACAAAAATTGATGTAGAATTAATACCACTTTTAAGATCTACAATGAAACTACATTTTGGATTTGTATTATATATAGGTTTAAAAGAAAAACGAAGTAATCGTAAGAAATTATCTTTCAAGGAAAGATCAGTCCTTACATCTGTAGATAAAAAGATATCTAAAATATAGAAAATTTCATCATTAATATGACCTTTAAAAAGACAAAGAGGTAGATATGTTTCCATGTATTCCAAAGCAATTTCAGTTGGAAAATCCTTATAAGCTTGTTCAAATAAAGACAGTTTTATCAAGGTTTTTATTCTCTCTACCATATATCTTTGATTTGGATAAAGAGAATATGCTTTGTCAAACATTTTAAGTGAGGTGTTCAAATCAGACTCTCCCGACAAGTTTGTATCACGCAATAAACATCCTAAAAGATAATAAACATAAGATAAAACAAAGTCCTTGTCCTTATTACTCAAAAAATCTGAATTTACAATTTCTTGAAAAAAATTCCTGTATTCTGGAAAATAAGAATAAAGAAACATTCCTGGAGGAATAACAGACGATAATAAAGGAACATACTTTAAAAAAGAGGAACTTATTTTCTCTTTGAGTAAAATCTCCTCCGATACCTTCAATAAATCAATAGCCTTTTTATAGTTGAATCTTGAAATCTCTAGCAGGGCAATATCAATAGGTAAAATGAAATTCTCTGAAATCTTAAGTTCATATGTTGCCGAAATATTGAAATCAACTATTGTCTTATACGAATGAAATAGATCTTTTAAAAAACTATCTTCAAATGAGACAATATAATTTTCATCTTCATCTATAATCTTCTTCAAATATTGGAAGATTTTTTCCTTTACAGACTTTGGTAGAGAGTATATATCTATAAGCTGGAACAAAGAAAGGATATCTGAAATAAAGATATCCTCTTTAGAAAATTCGTATGGATTTCTAACCGAAGATGAATCCAAATTTTGGTATATGTGATTTACAAGTTCAGAAAATCGTAAATCAGGACGGAATAAACTCTGTAAATTCAAAATTCTTTCCAATCTTTCCTCGTGATTACAGGAATTAACAAAATCTAAAACTTTATCAATCGTTTCTCCTATATCTTTAAAATTATGATAAACAAAAAAATCTTCTCCTTCTTTGAAAAAAGCTGAAAACTCTTTGGAATTAGTAATCAGAACTCCCCCAGCAAGAATAAATTCAGGTCTTTGAACTTCTCCTCTCCTATGATAAGTGATAGAGAACTTTGAATCAAGAAGATATTTTTTATACTCATCTAATGATATATAACCCCTATTTATCTTATAGTTAAGATTCTTCTGATGGAGAATTTTCGCTATCTCTGAAAACAGCTCAGCTTTTTCCCTCATGAGTTTTACATTTGTATTACCAGAGTAAAAAAAGTCTATACTTCTTTTCTTTAGGTCTTTTATTTCATCCTTTCCAAACTCCCCTTCAAACGAAATCCACATCGGAAATTTTATAACTCTTCTCGCTCCAAGTTTTTGTATTTGTTCTTTAGATTCATCAGAAAAACAAACGACACAATCTGCCATTCTGAAAAAATGATAAGAACGGAGTATATCATAGTCATAGTCGCAAGTCACAAAAACAACAGGGTAATCAACTTCAAATAGTCCTCTTGGTAAAAATAAGTATTCAGGACCTTGTATTAGTATAAAATCAGGTTCCCATCCATCAGGAAGATTTTTCAAAATGTCTGTAATCCCCATACCTATGTCAAACCTTATATCCGCATTCCCCAAAACATTAAAAGTGATTACATCTATGCCTTTATTTCTGATTTGAGATTTGTATCTCCTTGCTATATTACCAATATGAATATTTGAAATAGGAGATCTATCACCAACATCTATCCCATAAACAAGTACTCTTATCATAAATATAATTTTCTAAATCTTGACGATTCAATTTATGATTCAAAATAATATCGCTTTGTTATCAATGATTGATATCACACTTCAAAGAGGAATTTACACCATTTTAGAATTAGTTTAAAACTATTCAGTAGCAAAGTTTAAAAAGTATCACGGAATTTTCAGCAATTCTTGATACAAAATAGCAGAAAAAAGCAATAATAACTCATTTTACTCTTGTTGATTGCCTGACTGAAAACCTTTTTACTCTATTATGCGCCGAATCTCTTAAGCGAAGTATAAACTCAAGCAATTTTCCCCTTGGTTTTAATTCCTGCCTTTGATAAATGATATTTATATCTCTTGAATTTCTATCTTTTTTCTCTATACAAGCAAAAGGTATTCCATAAGGTGCAATAACAGATTCAGCAGATGAGTAATGTCCTTTTCCTCCGTCTATCAAAATAAAATCTGGCATCGGTTCATCTTTCCCCGAAACTCCATCTCTTAATCTTCTTTCAAGGACATTTTTCAGTGCGAATATATCATCATAACCTTCAGGACTAACATTGTAAAAGCGCATCCGCTCTGGTATGAATTTACCATATTCAAAATGAACTTTCACTCCCGCAAGTCTTTTACCTCCAAAGTTTGAGAAATCATAAACTTCTATTCTCTTTGGTATTTCTTGCAGTAGTAAAAACTTTGCAAATTCCTCAAGTAGTCTTATTTTTTCAGATTCACTTGTTCTCATCTGTAAAAGATTTTCCAAAGCACTCTTCTTCGCAAACTTCAGTATCTGTCTTTCTTCTTCATCTTGAGGTGGCCTAAATATATATTTTCCTAAAACTTGTTTTTCAACAAAATAATCCGAGACACATTCAAGAACATTATCAGATGATTCAATAAAATTGGATGAAATGATTTCATCTATATTTTGTCCTCCGTATCTAAAAACTCCACCGTAGCTTCCAAAAAATCTTCCCTCCCTTATTTTAATTGCTGCAACTGCAACCTTTTCATCAAAAACTTCAGCTGAAATATAATCTCCACTCCTATAGTCTTGGAATACTACTCTCTTATAGTCAAGAACTTTTTTTATCGCTTCAAGAGCATCTCTATATTTTGCAGCAAGTTCAAAGTTTTCCTTTTCTGCTTCCTCCCACATCTTCTTTTCAATCTCATCTATTACAGCTCTAAATTTTCCAAGAAGAAAATCTTTCATAGAATTAACTTTTCTCATATACTCTGATCTATCTACGCTATAAGCACAAGGAGCTGCACACAAAGAAATTTGACCATCAAGGCACGGTCTTTTTGCTTTCTTAAATTGCTTAAACTTGTGATCATTACAAGATCTTACATTAAAAACTCTCTTGACACATTCGAATAGTTCTTTCGTATCCTTGATATTAAAAGGTCCAAAATAAATTGAAGAATCCTTTTTGTAAATCCTTGTTATTGATATAGATGGAAATTCAGATGCCATATCTAACTTTAGATATTTAAGTCCTCTTGAATCTTTTAGTTTTATATTGTATTTAGGAAGATTCTCTAATATTAACTTTTGTTCCAAGAAAATAGCATCTTCTTCAGTAGGGGTGATTATCCATTTTATATCATCTGCTTCTTGAACTATTTTTGGAACACTACTCCTTGTATCAGTAAAATCAAGGTAAGCTTTTATCCTATCTCTTATACTTTTAGATTTTCCAATATATATAGGATGCCCACCAGATAGAAAAATATATACTCCTGGAGATTGCGGAGCAAGAGAAATCCTACTCCTATCTATCATCTCATCAATATAATAATGCTCTATAGAAAAATCCCAAAAGCAGTTTCAATCGGGATCTAAAATCAAGATTTGAGTATTTCACCTTTGATTTGGGAGCTGATTAGCAGAGTTTGCAAAAATATAAAGTATAAAATCTCTGACTAAAGTTCCTTGCTAAAGTATGCCCAAAACTATTTTTATCACTGGAACATCAACAGAAGTAGGAAAAACATACTTTTCACTCCTTCTCTTGAAAAAATTGAAAGATCTTGGGATGAGAACAGCTTATTTCAAACCGATTGAAACAGGGGGAAATGTACCAGAAGATTATCTAAAATGTTCCAGAATTGCGACAATTGCTCCTCCACCCTTATATCACTTTAAAACACCTGTTTCTCCACACCTTGCAGTAAAAATAGAAAGAAGAAAGAAAATAGATCCATTAAAGATAAGAGAAAAAATAAAAGAAATACAAAGAAGTGATATAGATTTCATAATTATAGAAGGTGCAGGTGGATTTATGGTTCCAATAACAGATGATTACACATACGCGGATCTTATTAAGGATGCAAAAATTCCGATTGTTATAATTGCCTCATCATACCTTGGAGTTATCAACCATACACTTTTGACAATAGAAGTAGCAAGAATAAAAAAAGTCAAAATTGTCGGTGTGATTCTGAACTTTACAAAGAAGCCCAAAAATATAGCCGAAAGAACTAACGAAAAAGCTCTGAAAAAATTAATCGGGAAACTTTTTCTTGGGAAAATAAACTATGGAGAAATTGAGCTTCCAAAACAGATCATAAACAAAATACAGCTATACTAGAACAATACACAATAAGATTAACACACAACATACTTAATGCTTTTTCCTACTAATGAGTTGGCTTGAATCAGAGATGATTATTAAGAATATGTTTAAAAATTAAAATGGAGACCAAAATTTTTATGGTAATTATCGCAAGCATTCACTTGGAAATCTCAATTGAAATTTTTTATTTCAGATTTTATATCTAATACTCACCAAAACATCTCAAAAGATTCAAACTAAATTTACGCATTTTTTCATTGCAAAAATCATATCTGTATCAATTTAACATATTCTATATCAGGATTTCTTCGTCCTATTTTTTCTTGGTTGTAAATCTACATAATAGTAAAATATATCAAAATCAAAGATTTCTTGATTATGCTTTCCTAAATTCTTTATATTCTTTTGCAACTTCCTGAATTGATTGTTTAGCGTCTCCGAATAACATATATGAGTTATCAAGATAAAACAGTGGATTTGGGACACCCGAAAATCCAGCTCTCATACTTCTTTTGAGAACTATAACTGTTTTGGCTTTATCAACTTCTATTATTGGCATTCCAGAAATAGGAGTATTTTTCGAATCCCTTGCAAGTGGATTGACAACATCATTAGCTCCTATTACAAACGCAATATCAGTTTCAGAGATAAGAGCATTTGATTCTTCAAGAGTTTTTATATTATCATAAGGTATATCAGCTTCTGCAAGGAGAACATTCATATGTCCTGGCATTCTTCCAGCAACAGGGTGAATAGCAAAATAAACTTGCTTACCATCTTTAACGAGCAAATTAAAAAGCTCCTTTACAGCAAATTGTGCCTGAGAAACAGCCATACCATATCCGGGGACAAAAGCAACAGTTCTTGCAGAATCAAGTAAAATCGCAACCTCTTGCGGATCTGTCTTTTTGGCCCTTCCCTTTATCTGAACACCTGCAAAAGATTCTTCTGTCATCTGGATTGTAACATTTCCTATAAGTATATCAACAAACTTTCGGTTCATCGCATCGGCCATAATCTTGGTTAATATAAATCCTGAAGATCCAACGAGGGAACCAGTTATTATAAGAGCATAGTTATTCAGGACAAATCCAGATATCGCTGCGGCAATTCCAGAGTATGCGTTGAGCAGAGATATAGCAACAGGCATATCAGCTCCACCTATTGGTATAACAAGCATAATCCCAAGAACCGCAGAAACGGCAAATGTGATCCAGAGAAAATTCAAACTTCCAGTATCTGCAAAAAAACCAATTAGTATCAAACAAGCTATAAGCAGTAAAAGATTCCAAAGTTTGTGGAAAGGTAAAGAAATAGGATCACCTTTCATTATCTCTTGAAGTTTTGCAAAAGCTATAAAGCTACCAAAAAATGTCACCGAACCGACAAGGACGGAAAGACCTCCAACAACCCTGTTCCACTCTGGTGAAACTCCTTGAGGAAGTTTGAAAGCTCCGTAGAAAGTTGAAATAGCAACAAGAGCAGAAGCGAGTCCGCCAAATCCATTGAATATCGCAACAGTTTGTGGCATTTGCGTCATCTTCACAATATATGCCCAGGAACTACCTATCAAAGCCCCAAGAATCAGACCTATTGCTATGTTTCTGAAAGATACTATATCTTTAACGAACAGAGTTGCAACAATAGCAAGTAGCATACCAAAAGCAGATATCATATTTCCTCTTACAGCAGTTCTTGGAGAACTTAAAAGCTTGAGCCCAAATATAAAAAGAACAGCACTTACAAGGTAAATTATATTTATCAGCAATTCGGACATCTTTACTTCCTCCTTCCTTCCTTAAACATCCTTAGCATCCTATCTGTAACAAGATAACCACCAAAGACATTTATAGATGCAAATACAATAGCAACTGTTCCCAAAATTTCTGCAGCAACAGTATGCCCAGAACCAGCTGAAATTATAGAACCAACAATTGTTATTCCACTTATAGCATTTGAACCAGACATAAGAGGAGTATGTAAAAGAGGTGGAACTTTAGTTATAATCTCAAAACCTGCTATCAAAGCTAAAACAAAAATTATCACTCCAACAATAATTGGATCAGACATCCTACCCGAACCTCCTTTTTACAAGATTTTTACCGACAAGGTTAAGAAATGCCAAATTTCAGATTTATTTTTAAAACTATCCATCCAACTCTTTATATAATTATCCACCGCATCACAGAGTTATTACTCAATTATTCAAGTGTAAATCAATCATCTCTAAAAAATCAAAAATAAATATCCTGAAAGATTGAAACAGAAACTATAAACTATTTATTCTCATTTATAAGCCTTCTACTTACAACTTTTCCCACTGAAAATTTATGATGTTTCTTTTTTCCTTGCTGAATTCAATCCCAATTATATAGATGTTTTTGGA
>CAZRNR010000028.1:0-26772 GCA_964601505.1 uncultured bacterium
TGGCAAGACGAAGTTTTATAGCATCAGAATTTAAAAGTTCTTCAAGAGCATCATTCTTACAAAATTCCCTTTGTTTTAACCATTGGTTAATAATCTCATAAACAGGTTTTCTTCCTTCTTTTGATTTTAAAAAAGCAAGTGTTGGGAGGAGACCATTAGAAATTATCAGTGAAGACACTCTCCGTGCCTCTGTTTTAAACTTATTTTTATCACCTGTGAACTCCTTTACTTCTTTCAAAATAAAACTTGCCCTTTCCTGATTAAGTGTTTTATAAAAAGTTTTATTAATTTGGTTCATATCTTTACCTCCTTAATTTCAAAATCTAACTTTTGCATTTTTTCAATGCATTTTTCGTAAAGCTCCCATTTCTGCCAAATTAAAATTACACCGTAATAGAGATTTGCTTTATTTCTTTTAATTTGGATAATTAAAGGAGAAACAGCCCGCGGAGAACCTATTCCTATTCTATTGACTCCTAATTGTCTTTTTAATTTTCTATAGAAATCATCTCTCAATTTATTTATTGCTTCTTTCCATGAATACCAAAAACTCTCTTTTTGTTTTGGTGATAAAAGATATATTGAAGTATTTGAAAGATTCATAAAATCTCTATTAGATGAAGAAATTGAAAAAGATTTTAACCTATTATTTAGATTATTTTTTATCTCTTCTAAGTTCTTCCCATCAATATGATAGCCATCAATAACAACACTTCCAAATCCCCTTCTCCATCTTGCACCAAGTCCTCCCAAATTGCTTAAAAAGAAGAGTGTAGTTTCCAATTCTTTTCTTAATTTTTCATTAAAAGGTGGTAAGAAGTAAAAATCAATATTAAATTTTTGGTTTTCGTGAAACGCTCTTCTTTTTATCCTTGAATATCTATCCCCCCTATCGTCATTCATACACAGATAAGCATAGTAATCTTTTCCATTTTTTTTGGAAGAAAGTTTTTTATTTTTTATTGTTATTTTAATCTTTGAAGCTACTTCCTGGGAACCCCAGATTTCACTTTCCTTTTCCTTCAATTCCTTTAAATCTAACTCTGCTCCTTTATAAAATCTAAACCACCATCTTAAAATACCTTTTAATGATTGCTCTCTCAATTCTACTTCATCTCTATCAGCACCTGACATTATAAGTGGAGTAATAATTTCAAAACTTAAAGTAATTTTGCTCATAACTTATTTATCCTGTTAAGATTTTTTATTTTCACAGGATATACATTTTACTTTTACCAAACCCATTCCCAAAGTCTCATCTCCACCAAGTTGAATAATAGAGTTATTTAAAAGTTGCATTAAATTTTTCTCTTCTTTTATTTTTATTTCTTCTGCTGTGAAATATCCTTTCTCATAGGCCTGCTTTAACCGGTTTTTTTGTTCATCTTTAATTCTCTTTTTTTCTTCTTCACCTAATGTGTTTAATATATCTTCAAAACTTTTTCCTTCACTTTTTGTTTCTTTTAATTTTTCATATATTGAATATTCAATTCCAAAATATGGATCACTGATAAATAAAAATCCATAAAAGACACTTTCAGAGGGCACAAGTTCAATAGTAAATAAAGCGCCTTCTGCAACCGTTCCTGTTGTTTGATCAATTCTTATCCTTGTCCTTATTTCAACTGCATATTTTACAAAATCTTTAAAAACATCATCAGAGACAATAGCAAAATGTTTATCTAAGTTTGAACTTACCTCGGCTGGTAAATAACCAGAAATTTTTCTTGTTAAATCATCAATTTTTTGGGAATTGTCTATATTAAAAACGAACTCTTCAAGAACAACTTTATTATTATCAATTTTTAATTCTGAATTGGGACATACTAAAATTGTATCTTCTTTTATTAATGATGGAATTTCAGGTAAATCATTTATTCCAATACTTTTCAGCTCATTTTTGAATCTATTTAAAACATAAGGGCAGGTAATATAGGCAAAAACTCCTTTAACAGAGCGGACAGGATATAACAAAATTTTGGCATCAGTAAAACTAATACAGGAGGCGTATTCTTCTCCGCCTTCTTCTGGACCGAAAATCACATTAACTCTTTCTTTATCATTCCACTTCCTTAATGCTAATTCCCTTATTACTCCTTTTATTCCACTTGAAGCAAGTATTGGAAAATCAGTATGTTTTTCTCTCTGAATTGGATTATCTACATAACTTACACTAACTCCTGAACCCATATGAACAGGTGTTTGCGCATGAAAAACCAGGACTAATCTTTTCTCAAACATATTTTTATAATTATATTAATTTTAAAATAAGCTTGACAATAAGTTAATCATCATTCATTTCCAGATATATACTTCGTTTATTTTTTCCATCTCTGAACTGGAAGGTATGTATCAGAACTTACTTGGGAACCGAGGAGCACTTAAACTTTTAAGAACCCCAAACATCTATTAGCTTTTTGAAGAGTTCTTCTATTCTTTCTTCTTTCTGTTCACCAGGTAGTTCCAGGAATTTTTCAGTATAGGAAAGAGCATCTGATATTTGTTTCGATTTGAATTCATCTCCCTTGAACTTTTCTCGTAGAAAACCAAAGAATAGTTTATATCCTTCTTTTCCAGAAAGAGCTTCAAGTCCATCAAGCATCTGTCTGTGAGGAGTTCCTTCCCATATTGAGAGTATGATAGATTCTCTAAATAGCCTTTCTACTTCAAATTCTTCAAGGATTCCAAGACCACCCCATACCTCCATAGCCCACTTTGATGTTTGGATAGCAACCTCTGCGGTGTAATATTTTGAAAGATGAGACATAATTCTAAAAAGTCTGAAGTCATCTGAAAAAGGTGGAACTTGTTTAAAAACTTTGTTATAGAGTTTTACTGTATCAAAAGCTATGTTGAAGCACTTAATAAGTTCCAATATCTTTTCTCTGAATTGTTTTCTCATAAGGGGATGTTCTATAACATATTTCCCGAATGCAAACCTCTGACTTGCAAATTTATAAGCTAAATTTATAGCTCTTTGTATAACTGCGACGCTTCCGAATATGTTTGAGAGACGAGAAGAATTGAGGACATCTAAAATTTCGTAAATACCCCACTCTTTTTTACCAAGAAGATATGCTTCTGTGTTTTTAAATTCAACTTCCCCTGTCGGGACTGAACGAGTTCCTATTTTATCTTTGAGTCTTCTTACAAAATAATTGAGAGAACCATCTTCTTTAAACTTTTTCACCAAAAATAAGCAAAGTCCTTTTACATTTCGTGGGGCCCCTTTTGGTCTTGCTGCAACTACTGCAACCTCTGCTCCAACATTTGATGAAAAGTATTTTTCACCATTCAAAATCCATTTTCCTCCACCAATCTCAACAGCTTCTGTTTCAACAGAATATCCAAGGTCTGAACCTCCCTTTATTTCTGTCATCCAAGTTGCCCCTTGCCACACATCTTTTCCTCTTATTCTCATCTTACTGAGTATCTCTTCCTTTAGTTTTTGCTCACCGTATTTCTCTACAGGCAGAGCAGTTGATAAAGAAACGGTATAAGGACACCCCAAACCAGCATCAAAAAATGTTGTGATGTAAAGCATAAGGTAAAAAGGAAATATGGAATCATACTGGAAAACCATATCTATTATGCCTCTTTTGTATCCCTCGTAAAGTAGTTCCCAATACTCGTACGGATACTGAATCAGATCTACTCTCCTCCCCGATTCATCAAATAGCTTAAGCCAGGGAGTTTTGTATTTATCAACAGAACTTGAGTAGCTTTCTCCTTTTTCAAAAAACCAAGTTTCGTAATCCTTCAAATTTTGAAATAATCCTCTAAAGCCAAGACTATCAATATCTATAAACTTTTGAATGAAGTCTGCAGGTCCTAGTTTCCCTATCTCTTCAATCCTAATCATGATTCATTTACTATATATCAGCATTGATAGAAGAAATATTTTCCATATTTTTTTGTTCTGAAGATTTTTCCAAGATAAGAAAATCCCAACTATAGAATTAAGATAGTACAACATTTATAAGATTTTTTACATGAGGATTTTTCTGTTCCTTGTAATTCTGATATTTCTTTTCCTTTCCTGTAGCAAGACAGAAAGTAAAAAGCTTTTAAATTTCCCATCTGATGCAGAATATGTAGTGATATTTGGACAGTCAAGCCATCTTGACATATCATGGTTCTACACATCAGAAGAATACTACGATAAACTTGTAAAAAACATATTTTTAAAAACCACAGAACTCCTCAGGCAGAATACTGATCAAGTAGCTTTCTTTGCAGAAATGTTTTGGATTGAGAAGTATCTGGATGAAACGGAAGACAGTGATTTTCTGAATCTGATTAGAGAAGGGAGAATAAAGATAGAAGGTGGAGGAATAGGAACAGACGAGCAACTTGTTGTTCCAACAGAAGGCATAATAAGAAATTACATAAGTGGGCACAGAAAGATCAAAGAGCTTTTAGGAATACAAGCTCCATCTGTTGCATGGATTCCAGATTCTTTTGGTTTCGCTCGAACCACACCAGATCTATACAGCATAATGGGATTTAAAGCAATAGGTATATCAAGAGTGAATGGATTTTCTGCTCCAACATCTTATTACTATATCAAACCCTTAATTCAAGGGACATTTGAATTCCCAGAAGGAAGCGTATACCTGGGTTCTGGAGGTTATGAATTACTTCAAAAAGGGCAACTTGTTTTATGGGAAGGTATCAGAAATAAAATCATACTATACTGGATGCCTTTTTTATATGGCATAGGTTCCTCACTCTTTTGCAAATCTGGACTTGCTCCAAATGTGTATTTAAATCCAGATCTTGAATGCCTTGGAGAATCAGATAAAGCTACCGAAGAAGAATTCTGTCAAAAACTTTTAGTATATATCTCAAAAATAAAACCAAATTCAAAGTTCATATTTATACCACTTGGATGGGACTTTGAGAAACCAAATGCCGATCTTGGAAAATACATAAAATATTGGAATCAAAATTACTATCCGAAAACAAAGATTTATCTTGTAAATGGAAGTTTTTCTGATTACATTGAGTTTATTGAACCTGAAAAATTAACAAAATTCTCCGGACATCTTGCTCCATACTGGACGGGATACTTTGGTTCCCATGCAGAGATAAAAAGATTTATCTTTGATACAACACACAAACTTCTTGCTATAGAAACCTCTGCAAGTATAGGTAAGCTTGTTGGAATAAATTTTGACATCAAAGGTATATCGCAGAGGCTAAACGATATCTGGGAACTTATGGGAATGATGACAAACCATGACACCGGAGCTGGAACCTTGTATAAGCGTGTATATAAACAAGAAACAATCAAGCTCATGGAATCCGTTTCTGAAAGAATCAAAGATTTAGAAAATCAGATTTATCTTGAGTTTTCTCGCAGAGTTGAAAAAGGCAAATACATAGCTATTAACCCGCTAAGTTTCCAGAGAGATGGAATTCCACCCTTTGGTTTAAAGGTGGTAGATAGCTTACCTCAAAAGCAAATTAAAGAATGCACAGGAGAGAAAATCAGAAGTTTTTTGGAAAATCTTATCTTAGATCTTGATATACGTGATATCTCAGGATCTCCGTTCTTTTCAGATAGTATAAACAAAAGTTTTAGAAGAGCTTCCGCTAAAAATATTCTAGCAGATATTGTATTGTGGGAAGATGACGGAGGCTCTTGGAGGATAGGATCTGAAACACCTCCCGGAAAATTTCAAGAGAAATCGGAAAAGATATACCCAGATCAATGTTATTTGATAGATGGTGGAGACAAGATCTTGATAAATTTGAAATTTAATCAAATACCGATCGGACACTCTTTAACTCTGCGGTTCTCGTTTAGTTCAAAGATCACATCCATAAAGGTTGAGAGCCATCTTGAGATAACCGAGTTTGAGGAAAGGTACAGAGTTTATAATCCAACTTTCTTACCTTATCTGAATTTTTTCAAGGTCTATACAGAGGATGGGGAATCTTACACTTTCTCAACGAAAGGTGCAAAAGGAGTAGCTCAAACATCAAATAATTCAGTTGATATTTTTGTGGGAAGAAATGTGAAATTTGAAAAATACGATATTCTTGGACCAATTGGTGATATGGATGAAGACGGACCTTTTGAAATAGATTTTCAAATAACCCGAGATTCAGATGATCAGCAATCTCTTCTTTCAGCCTATTCTTATCAGTTTCCGATAATTCTTATAAAAGGTAGTGGAGAAAAAACAGAAATACCTCAAGAGTTCTCCATAATGGAAATCTCTCAAAATGTAGGTATTCTGTTTTCCGATATAGAAGAAACGATTGTAAGGACAGTTTTACCATCTGAAAATTTAGATTTTGTGAGCGACATTTTCAAATCAGCTAAGCCCATTTCTCCAGTCTCAAAAAGCGATATAAAATTCTCAAACACATTCAAAATGCAAAGATAAAGATTTAGTGCGAAATTTGATTCTGAAAATGCTTATTTACTCATATAAACTCTATTGAAATAATGAAATATCTTTAGTGCTTACTGATGGAATCATAATACTGTTTCAATTTCACTTATACCATACCGTACATCTGTGAGTAAAGAGGAAATTTAAAATTTATAAGAAACCAGAATCTAAAGTTGAATAAAGTTTATACGATTAGCCTTACTTTATTCCTATAGAATTTTTTAAATCCTCAAAAAATTTATCTATTTTTTTTACTTTATCACTTTCCTCTATTTTATCATTAGTTATTACATAAGTGCAATCCATGTCTACTTCAGCTATTGTTCCGTCTTTATTAGCAGGTCCTTTGAACTTTAAATCTTTATCTTGATCAAGATTTATAATAAAAATTTATATTTCCTGTGACACTGTTTTGCTTCATTTTTATACTCCAGTAAGCGGTTTGCACAATCCTCTCACCTAAAGTTGCTTTTGAAGATGTTACCGCAATGGTTTTACACTTTTTGAGGTCTATTAAGTCAGCGTCATGTAAATGCAAACCAAATTCTCCACAGTCAACAGATAATTTTTACTTTACTAGCGATAATCACTTCCGCAATTCATCATATTCTGCTCTTTCAAGTGGTCTTGCTTTCTCCACTTCTAATCCTGCTTTTTTAATCTCCATAATTAACCTGGTACCACATCTTCTAGAAAATTTTCCTTAAATGGTTTCCATGATTGTTTAGCATCCTTTATTTTATACTTTTTAATTTCGGTTCAGATAAATACTTACAGGATGTATCATTAAGAAGGATTAAAGATAAATCATTTAGCCCACACTTTGAAATAATATCATGGAGAACAACGGATGAATTTTATTTGTGCTGCAGTCTGATATTATGGGACATATCTCTTTTTTAAATTGAACTTGTTATTTCAACTAAGGCAAAGAATATCAAATCCTGTGATATTCTAAACTGATTTTTGTTTCAGCTTGTATGATTTGATTAATGATTAAATAAGTGAGTGAGATTAGTTTTTTATTTGATTTCGTAAGATATCTTCTGAAATACAAGAAACTTTTGTTTTTATCCGTATCTTTCATAGCTCTTGATGTAGGTTCTGAGCTTATAATACCAATACTTATCAAGGTTTTTATAGATATTCCTGAAAAGAAGATACTCTATTTTTCATTGCTCCTGTTGCTTATTGCTGGATTAAATTCTTTAGCAAGATATTTTTCAATATATTTTACAAACAAAGTTGGGCAGAACATTTTACATGAAATAAGAACTGAACTGTTTTCCCATATAATAAGGCTAAAACCGATATTTTTTGATAGAAATCAATCTGGGAAGCTTGTTATTCGTGTGACAAATGATGTTGAGAACTTAAATGAACTTTTCGTATCAGGTCTTATAACATTTATTGCTGACATACTGATAATATTTGGTATCATAATAGTTATGTTCAATCTAAATTTCAAATTAGCTCTTGTTTCATGCGCTGTATTTCCTTTTATGATATATGTGATTTTGTTTTTCAGGAAGAGAGCAACAGAAATATATCTTTCTATAAGAAAAAAGATAGCTGAATTGAATTCATTTACAGCTGAAGTGATAAATGGTATAAAGACGGTAAAGATAATACCAGCTTATATTTTTTCTTCAAGAAGATTCAGAAGACTTAATGAAGATTACTCTGAAGAAGTTGGAAAAGCAATAATTCTTTTCTCATTCTTTTTTTCATCGATAATATTTTTCTCAACTATATCCCTTGCATCAGCTTTTATATACGGAGGAATAAGCATACTCAAAAAAGAAATAACTTTCGGGACATTTGTAGCATTCTGGTATGCTTTGAATAAACTTTATGATCCAATTTGGGATTTCAGTGAAAAGTATAACATATTCCAGTTTGCTGTAGCGGCTGCAAAAAGAATAAAAGAAATAATGAATGAAGAAAAGGAAGGAGCACTTATCATTGAAAATAGAGATAAAGAAAACCAAGAGATATCTGGTAAAATAGAGTTTAAGAATGTCTTCTTTTCTTATGATGGCAGGAAAGATGTCCTAAAGGGTGTCAGTTTCAAGATAGAACCAGGGGAAAAAGTATCTATAGTTGGGATTACTGGATCTGGTAAGACAACAATAGCCAATCTTCTTACAAGGATGTATGAACCGCAAAGCGGACAGATACTTCTAGATGATAAAGATATAAAGAGTTATCCACTTTACTTTGTCAGAAGAAAAATATGCTTTGTTCACCAAGACATATTCATCTTGTCTGGAACAGTTCTTGAAAACATAACGCTTGGGAAATATGATGAAAGAAAAATTAATGAGATTGAGAAGATAATCAAAGAGTTTGGTGTAAATATTTCTCTTTCAAGAAAAATCTCGCAAGACGGAGTTGAACTATCTTCTGGTGAGAAGCAAATAGTTTCCATTCTCCGGGCAATATATCATGATCCAAAAATTATAATATTTGATGAGGCAACCGCTTTCATTGATTTTCAGACAGAAGAAAAGATTTCTCACATAATTGAGAATATGATGAAAGATAAGGTTATAATAAAGATAGCTCATAGAATATCAACTGCTTTATCATCCGAAAAAATTATCTTAATAAAAGAAGGAAAGGCATACACATATAAGAACATAGGAAGGCAAGAACTAATGGAAGCTATCGGGTTATGATGTGGCAAATACCATTCAGTTTTAATATGGGGGAAGCTATGATAAATTCAACTGATGATAGAATTGCCTTCATATACTATGATGGTAAAGAAGACTTCAAAATAAGCTACAGAAAGGTCAATGAGATTGGGAGAAAGATTGCTGGTTTTCTTAAAGAAAAATTCAGAAACTCTCAGAACATAGTTGCACTGATTTCTGATCCGAGTCCAAACCTTCTGTTTGCACACATAGGGGTATATCTGAGTGGAAATATATCTATGCCCATATCTCCGATTCTTGGAGATGAACTTATAAGAAAAAGAATAGAGAAAGCAGGACCAAAACTAATACTATGCAATAAAGAAAACATTGATAGAATAAGGTCACTGTGTGATTTTTCTGATATATATACGTTGGATGAACTTGTAGATGAGAAAATAAAGTTTGCGTCGGAAGTTCAAACAGAAAAGACTTATCCTGAAACACCTGCGATGATTCTTTTTACATCTGGTAGTGAGAAAGAACCAAAGGGAGTGATTCATGGACACAAGATTCTTATTGCGAGAAGCTACATATTTAAATACATGCTTCAGGAGATAAATGGTTTGATATGGGATGTAGCAGATTGGGGATGGATGGCTGGAATGTTTTATGGACCATTCCCTGCGATGTATCTGAAAAAACCATTTCTGATCTATAGGATGAGAAAATTTGACCCACACGAGGCCATATTTGTGATGAAGAAGTTTGGCGTAAAGATAATCTTTATGCCACCAACAGCATTGAGAATTATTCAAAATGAAGTGGGATCAGGAAATTTAAACTTTAAGATAGATTCACTCCTGACAGCTGGCGAATATGTTGGAGAAACTCTTTTTCACTGGATTAGAGATTTTTTCGGAGTATATCCAACAGAATTTTATAGTCAAACGGAAGCTGGACCAATTATATCTAACTCTCCAAAACTTTTTCCACCAAAACCATCCTCTATGGGCAAAAAAATTCCTGGGGTCGCTGTAAAACTTGTAGATGAAAATGCAATAGAAATAAAAAAACCCGGAGAGATAGGAGATATACTTGTAAGTATATCTTCTCCCATATCTATGCTTGGATATTTTGGAGAAGAGTTGAAAACAGATTTCGGATGGTTCAAAACCGGAGATACAGCTTACTTTGATGATGAAGGATACTTCTTTTACAAAGGTAGAAGAGATAAAGTCATAAAGACTTCTGGATACCGTATCTCCCCTGAAGAGATTGAAGATGTCATACTGAAATACGCTAATATAGAATCTGTTGTCATACCAAAAGCCGATCAGACCAGACAATTCATACTAGAAATTCTCGTAAAAGAAGAAAAAAACGAGAAGATAGGAGATATAATCAGAAAATATATAGGACCACATATAAAGTTCAATGTTCGGAAGGTTGATGAATTCCCTAAAACATCAACAGGTAAAACAAAAAGATAGTCTCATTTGCTTTCTCTGATATATGAAATAGGAGGAAAAAGCAGTGGTGAAAAGATGAGAAACGACCATCTTCCTACCAAACCCAATACAAACTTACACTTCCTTCTTTCAGATTCAGCCGGGAGACAGGAAAAATCTTTCCCTTTTGACCTATTCCACGAAATAGGAGATAAACCTTGACAATTTCCCACCTATTTGCCAGAAGGTGCTTGACTGGGCTATACGGGAAGGGCGGAGGGCAAGAATGATGGATAAAGCCACACATAAGCGACGAGAGCCAGTCTGCAGGACTGGGCTACGTGATAGGGTTTATAAGAACCATGTATTTTGACAAGGATGAGTGGCAATAGAGGGATAATAAGGCTTGAGGGATAAGATGGAAGCATGGCAAGCGATGTGGAGAGATTAGGTGGTATGTGGGCCAGGTGAAATTTGAGAGAAAGGATTGGTATTTAAGGTATGGAAATCTATGGTTGGGGACTTGAGAGGTATGTAATGCGAAGTGGAATGTTCGTGAAGACCTAAAATTTGTTGGACAGAGCAGTCCTTATTTTACTAATCGTGATGCAATTAAATTAACCATAATGTGTAATTATTTCGTTTCAAGTTTGTATCCCTTTTTTACCCAGTCTTTTACTCCTCCAGCATTTATGACATTTTTGTATCCCATTTTGATGAGTGTATCCTTAGCTATTTCTGATCTTCTACCAGACCTGCAATAAAGTATAATCATTTTATCTTTATCATTAACAAACTGTGAAAGTTTTTCTATCTGATCATAAGGTAGGTTTAGATCTGTTCCTGGGATATAACCTTCCTGATGCTCTTGACTGGTTCTAACATCTATAAGTATGAAAGATTTTTTTTCTTCATTTCTATCCTGTATAAAATTTCTGAGTTCATCTGGGCTAATATCTGCTGCAATAACCCTATATGGATAAAATATGAAAAATCCTAAGGCTATAATTGACAAGATCAACATCTTCATATTTATAACTTGGTTCGGAATAAATAAATAGGGACAAAAAACTGAAAAATATTGCAAGATCTTCGTTAAAATTCTTATATAATTTTCCACATATCTGAATTCTTAACAAAAGGAATGAAAAACTTTAGATGGTTCTAAGTAAAAAGATATTACAAAATAAATGGGGATCTACAGCAAACTAAGTAAATATCAAAATTCTATTTTCAGTAAATGATTGAGCATATCCTTTGCGGAAAATGATATTTTCCAGTCAGAGCCAATTATCTCCATACCGAGAATTAATCCTTCATCCCTCCTTACTTGGATTTCAAATTTTTTGCCGAATACTTTCTCAAGTTTTTGTTCTATAGATTTTATCTCAGAATCACTTAATTCGTCTGATGAAACTATCATTATTTTTTCTAATTTTTGATCTTTGTAGTAATATGTGTAGAAGTGTAATATTATCTCATCAATAAGATCAATTCTTCTTTTTATCACAAGCAGTTTTAGAAAGTTTTTAGTTATTTCAATGAATCCAAGATCCTTTGAAATTGATTCAATAAGTTCAATCTTTTGCTTTCTACTAATCAATGGGGACAAAAGGACATCTCTGATTTTTTCTTCTCTAAGGATTATTTCTAGATTTTTAACATCATCTAATATTTTGGGTATATTAGATGTTTCCTTTGCTGCAGAAAGAAGAGATTTTGCATATCTTTGGGGTATCATTTTAGTTAGACCTCTCGTTTCGAATTTTTTCTATTGAATCTAAAATTTTTGAGAAGACCCTCTTTGAATCTTCTGGCCTCTTATTTACTTTTATATATTCCTCTGCAAGTTTTATTGCATATTCAAGTGTGTATTTTCTTAACTCATTTTTAGCTTCTTGTAATTTTGATTCTATAATTCTTTCCGTTTCTTCTATTTTCTTATTTTCAAACTCATATGCAGATTTTAATATTTTTTCAGATTCAGTTTCAGCCAAATTTTTTATATCAATCTCAATTTTTTCAGCTTCCTCTTTAGCTTTATCTACCATATTTTTTGCTTCTTCGTATCTCTTCTTGGCTGACTCAAGTTCCATCTCAGACTTTTTAAGTTCTTCTTCCAACTTTTTGTTTTTCTGATCTATTGATTGCTTTATTTTGGGGACAAGGAATTTATATATAATAAATGCATAGATTATAAAATTTATGGTAGTGAAAACAAGATTTGATAAAAATCCGCTGTGTTCCATATTATTGAACCTCCCTCCCAAGAATTTTCGTCAAAATATCTGTTGATATATTCTTCGCAATTTCTGGGATCCTTTTCATCATCTCTTTCTTCTCTTTCTCAATCTCAGATATGGCTTCTGAAAGCCTCTGATTTGAATACTCAATTGTTCCTTGTATTATTCTATTAGCTTTTTCTGAGGCTTCTTGGATCTTTTTTTTATAGTTCTCCATAGATTTCTCCCTAGCTGAATTAATAATTCTTCTGGCTTCCTCTTCAAGCATTTGAGCTTCTCTGGTATATCTTGATGCCTCATGTAGTTTCATCTTTATATCATCTTCATACCTAAAACTCTCTCTTGAAACAGAAAGATATATCAGCCTATACGAAACCAAGAAAGCTAAGATAAATATAAAGAAACTTAAGATAAACGTCAAATTTATATCAAACATATTTCCAAATCATTAAAAGAAAAAAAAACAAAATAAAAAAATCAGAATTTTAATCTATAACAGATTGAAAATTATCATCTCGGTAATTCATATACCAAACCGATAAATTAGAGATTTACTAAAAACGGATTAGAGATTTACTAAAAAAGGATTTGCCTGACGATGTTTTAAAATTAAGATTACATTCTTTAAGAATAATAATAAGAATAATAATACTTATGGCCATCAGAAAAGCATCATAAAGAAATTGAAAAATTTGAAATTGGAAGATCTTGCAATAAGAGAGATTAACATGATGATTAGTACTTTTATACTATTGTCTGATCTTGGTCTTGGCTTGATGCTTGGAGACCCTTCTGGAATAAGTGGAAAGCTTTGGGACAACCATAAAAGTCAGGCAATAGAGGCAGGAATTTCTTGGTCTATAATAGATGATTCATTATTTATAATAGGTGGATGGAACAAAACACTTTGGAAAACAAGCCAATCTGGTTTTAGTTTAAACCTATATCCGGGGATTGGAGCATTTTTAGGAATCAGAAATCATTTTTCAATCGGACCAAATATTCCACTTGGAGCAGATTTTATTTTAAGAAACATTCCAATAAATATATCTCTTGAGGTATCTCCAGGTTTATCGGTTATACCTAAGACCAGCTTTAAATTGTTTGGATTTTTAGGTATAAGATATGTGTTTGAATCTCCTGACTTGTGATTTTAAAAGCAAGAATAGAGTTATAATTAACCTTTTGATCTTATATTAGAACACTGTAAAATTATAAAAATTGTGATAAGTTCATAAATTAGCAAAAACAATGAACGTAGGGAAAATATTTCTTGATGCAGATACTCCTATTTCCGCTTTTTTAAGGCTAAGGAAAGAGGGATTAAACCCAATATTTCTCCTTGAAAGTGCTGAAGAAATAGAAAAATGGGGAAGATATTCATTTTTAGGTTTTGGGAAACCATTATTAACTATAAAATTCTCAATTCAAGATGAATCGGAAAATAGACTTGAGAAAGGAAAGAAAATCATAAATGAGATAAACGAAAAGCTTAAAATGATATATGACAAATATAAAGACTTTCTTGAACAGGTTAAAAAAGATTTCAACATAAGAAGAATACCTTTTGGACTTGTCGGATATGTAAGTTATGATTCGTATTCTGTTTTTGACAAGGTGGATACTTTTTCTGGGAAGGAATCTCTAAATGTTCCAGATATATATCTTGTCTTTACTCCAAACATTCTTATTTTTGATAATTTGACAAAAGATGTTATAGTTGTAAGTGAAGAAGTAAATGCAAAAGATCTTGAAAGAATGATTTCAAGAAGTATAAGCACATCTATAGAGAAGGTAAGGATAAAAGAAATAGAAGATTTAACGAAGAAAGGAGATTTTGAAAATATAGTAAAGGAAGCTATAGATAGAATATACAGAGGAGATGTAATACAGGTTGTTCTTTCAAGAGCAAAGGAAGTAAGAGGAGAAGTTGATCCTTTTTCTCTTTATAGAGCAATGAGAATAGGGAATCCTTCTCCGTATATGTATTTTTTGGATTTTGATGAGATAAAGATAAGTGGAACATCTCCCGAGGTGCTTGTTAGAGTTGAGAATGGATTAGTTGAGACAAGACCAATAGCAGGGACAAGAAGAAGGGGAAAAAATCAGGAGGAAGATAAAATTATAGAAACAGAACTTCTCAAAGATGAAAAGGAATTGGCGGAGCATGTTATGCTTGTAGATCTTGCGAGGAATGATCTTGGTAGGGTTTGTATTCCAGGAGGTGTAAAAATAAGGAGGTTTTGCTACATAGAGAAATACTCAAGGGTTATGCATATCGTTTCAGATATTGAGGGCAGGACGGAGAAGGAACCTACGGAAGTTCTAAAATCTTGTTTTCCGGCTGGGACAGTTGTGGGAGCACCTAAAATTGAAGCAGCGAAAATAATATCAGAGCTTGAAACAACAAGAAGAGGACCTTACGCCGGAGCAATAGGATACTTTTCTGCTGATGGAAATATGGATAGTGCAATCCTTATAAGAACATCTTTCTTCTATCAAGATAAAATGATCGCTCAAGCAGGAGCAGGAATAGTATATTACTCTGTTCCAGAAAAAGAATTCTATGAAACAGAATACAAAATGCAAGCTATATTTGATGCCCTTGAGAAAATATCCGAATAACCGTAGCTATAAAAATGCATAATTAGGAAATTTCATTGTGGAATATACAATTACTAGATAAGATGAAGAAGACAAACAAAATCATTCTGATATTTGCTCTTGGATTTGAATTTATAGGATTAGTCCTTGGAGGAAGCTTTGCTGGATACATTTTGGGAAGAGCAATGAATTGGAAACAGGGGGTTGGTGAAGCATTTGGAACACTAATCGGATTATTGGTTGCTCTGATAGCTTCATTTAGAATACTGAAACTTTTGGCAAAATGAACATTTTATTTATGGCTCTGTTGCAATTTTCTCGCTTTTAATTACGCACATCATAATAACAAAGTATCTTCATAACAAAACGTACCATACCTATTCTAACAATTATCCTACGATGAGCATCTACCAGAGGAATCACAGATCTCATAAGTTCCATCTGCTCGAAGGACAACTCTGTATGTATTACCATCAGAATCTATAATCTCACCTTCTCCTGAACCATCATCACTTGAAATAGAGAATTTACCTTTTACAACTCTACCCTCTGGTGTTGTCAAAGAAAATTTTACAGTCATAGAACTGTCTTCGTTCAAATAAGCCTCTACATCAATAGTGCCACCTGGGGTTTCAAGCATCCCAGTTATGCTCATTGTCCCCGAATCGTTATAGTATTCTACAGTGATTGTGCCATTTATACCTCTTTTTGAGTCTGATAATCTCAAAGTATAAACTTGTTTTGTAGCATTTTCTACGAAATCAGTCAATTTTGTGATGAAATCAGCAGATTTGTCATCAGCAGGTTTGCAACCCGATATGGAGCAACTCTTGAAATCTACTTTAGAATCCAAGGGACACGAAATCGAAATAAGACCTTCTGTTGAACCCTTTGTATATTCGTATCCACCCTCAACCTTTTTTATCTTTATAAATTCTCCGGTTTTGGAGTTCAGAACAATTGAGCAAGAATTTTCGGATGTTTTTCCCTCAAAAAGTCCATATATCATATCTCCACATTCATCTATATTGTCGCACTTCCCGGGGTGATCAGAAAGTGAGCAATTGGAAATCTTCTCTTTAACATAATTATGTGTCAGTGCTTCTTTATCAGGACATTCTTCTTCTAATTTACAATTTCCAACCTTCACTGTACAATACTCTGAATCATTTTTGGCTCCATGATAGGAATTTTCTCTATCAAGATTTGGACAGGAGATATAAACAAATTTCTCCTCGGAGGCAATTAAGGTTTCTTCTATATCTGAATCATATATATAAAGAATTTTTTCCTTCTTACTATCATTATTGATGTCAATATCAACACACCCTTTTGTGCCCCAATCTTCTCCAACCTTTTCCCAGTTGCAATTTTCTGGGATTTCGCAACTACCCTCCTGAATCTTACAGTTTTGAGCATAGTAATAAGTACAAGAATCTTCTTTGCATTCGATTTTCTCTGCTTTTCCATCCTTTTCGCCAATGAATGAAATTCCTTTTTCGTCTTCCCATTCATCAATAGCTATGTCTGGTTTCCCATCTCCAGTAAAATCTCCTTTCATACAACTCTGGTATTTTCCATTATCGTATGAATAAAACCCGATTTTCTCCAGTTTGCACTTTTCTTTAAGAATATTTACTACATTGGTAACCGACTTATCAAAGGAATCACATGAAATGTTAAAGCTACAATTTCCCTCACCTATTTTATAGGATGACATGTGTTGAGTACAGCTTTTCTCATAACATTCCGAATACATCAGATATTTCCCTTCTGCATAAGAATCATTGATCCAAAAACTGAAAGACTTTTCACCATACGAAAAATAAACTTCATCAGGCTGTCCATCATTATCCCAATCATAAACTGAACATCCTTGATTATCAACTACACCTATGTAGCTAATCTTGCAATTTTTTGTTAAACCTTGAAGATAATTTATATCTTTATCACAAAGATCTTTGTTTATACTGTTTTCAGGGCAAGAATAACTAGTAAAGCTACACGCTCCATTCGTTTCACAATATGTGGTATCTATATTCTGCGGAGTTATATAAATATTATGATAGTTTCCACTTGAACCACTGTAGTTATAAGAAAGATAAGCAAATTCTTTTTCTTCATAGTAAAAGCACATTGAATCATCTGAAAACTTAGAATAAGATTTAGTAATGCAATTACTGAAGTTTTGGACCAGATATTCATAGGACTGCTGGATATTTTCACAACTCAAACTGATTTGAGAACTAGGGCAAACATATGTGTAACCGTAATTAGGAGAATTATTAGTGAATTCATCTGAGTGACTGTAATTAAGAGAAGACAAAGACAAATATATATTACCACCATTGAATTCATCACTTGTTTTCTCTATATACACCGCGCATTCTCCATTTATGCCGAAACTCGTACAATCTGGGAAGGTAGTAGATAAATATGTTTCATCCTCTGAATAACATCCACTTCCTTCTTGCTGTTGTTTAAGGCGTGGAGTAAAAGCAGGACAATAAGCAAAGTTTGATTGTTTTATTCTTGGAGCCCTTGATGTGATAACTCTACCTGTAACCATCCTTGATGTTATCATTTTATTTTCAGTAGGTGATGTCCTGACTGATTTAGCAGAATTTACCGCGGATATAGAATCTTTAACAGCACTAACAGAAGTAGAAACCGCTTTAGCTACATCAATAGAGAACTGAACTGATTTATCTTCTACAGTGGAAGGACCCTTTTTATTTTGATTCTTTACACACCCTAATAAGAAAACTAAAACTGGGATAAAGAAGTAAAATTTTGTTTTCATGTTTCGTTCACCTCACTCTTTTAATCTTAAGCACCAAAAATCTTTCTTATGATCTTTGAGAGATTTTTGTGTTTTTTGTAATTATGCTATAAGTGATATTCCAAATAATCAAAGTCACTTTTCAATCTTCTTATGCTTTCTTCAATAAATGCTGTTTTATATCGTTGAAATTCTTTTGGGACTATCACATAAAGATTATTCTCTATAGATTCTTTAAGTATGTCTTGAGCAATTTTTGAACCTGTTTCTTTAGCATGAGCTTTCAGAAGCATTTCAGCGATTATATGTTCAATGTCCTCATCTATATCTTTTATTATTACGAAATCTTGGTTCACAAGTTTTCTAATGTTTTCTTCTTTCAGTACAAAGGCAATTCCTCCGGTCATACCTGCTCCAAGATTCTTACCGACGCTTCCAAGAATAACACATACACCATTTGTCATATATTCAAGCGCATGATCACCTACTCCCTCCACTACAGAGAAGACTCCAGAGTTTCTGACAGCAAATCTCTGTCCAGCTCTACCTCTTACGAAAAGATAGCCTCCAGTTCCACCATATATCGCAACATTTCCAACTGCCATAAGCCCGTCTTTATGAGGTATTATGTTTATGTGTCCTCCTGAAAGGGCTTTTCCGACGTAATCATTCGCCAGACCATAGAGATTGAATTTAACACCTCTTACCAGGAATGCTCCAAAACTCTGACCAGCAAATCCTTCAAAATCAATTACAACAGAATTTATATCAATTCCTTTTTTCAGGGAAACTCCATCTCCCCAGTTTTTCGCTATAACGCCGGACAATGTTGCTCCAACGGATCTGTGAATATTTATTATTTTGTATTTAAGTTTTATTTTCTTGCCAGATTCAATAAGAGGTAAGCAATCATTAAGGATCTTTGAATTCAGATCTTCTTCTGGACTTTCTGGTCTATCATTTTTTGATTTCGGTTCATGGGATATCGATGTTGAGAGCTTTCTTATTTTCTCATCTATTTTATCAGGCAATCCATCTTCTTCTGGTAATTCTACTATGAAAGGATTTTCTCCTTCACTTCCTATCCTTGCATAAAGAGATTTTAAGTAATTGATATTTATTTCTTTTGATGTCTTTGGAACCTTCACACCTTTTGGTTTAATTAGATCCATCCTTCCGATTATTTGTTCAATTGATTTTGCTCCCAGACTTGCAAGAATTTGCCTGACTTCTTCTGCCACTGCAATGAAATATCTTTCTATTCTCTCTGGATATCCGGGGAATTTTTTTCTTAGATCTTCTCTTTGTGAGGCTATTCCAACGGGACATGTATTCATATGGCATTGACGAGCCATAATACATCCGATAGCTATCATCGCTGAGCTTCCAAAACCGTATTCATTAGCTCCAAGTACTGCAGCCTTAACAACATCCCATCCGTTGAGCAAGCCTCCATCAACTCTTATTCTTACTCTATCTCTTATATTATTCCATATCAAAAGAGCATTTGTCTCTATGAGACCAAGTTCCCATGTATTTCCCGCATTTTTGATTGAGCTTGCTGGGGAAGCTCCTGTTCCTCCTTCATCACCTGCAATGTGAATAGTATCGGCATAAGCTTTTGCAACTCCGGAGGCAACTATTCCAACTCCAGCACTTGATACGAGCTTTACAGAAACTCTCGCGGATGGATTTACTTTCTTCAGATCGTAAATCAACTGAGCTATATCTTCTATAGAGTATATATCGTGATGTGGTGGCGGAGAAATCAGAGTTATTCCGGGAACTGTCCTTCTTACCTTTGCTATAGTTTCATTTACCTTTATCCCGGGTAATTGCCCTCCTTCACCTGGTTTAGCACCCTGAGCTATTTTTATTTCGAGTTCTTTACAGTTCACCGCATATTCTGTTGTCACGCCAAACCTTCCAGACGCTATCTGTTTCATAGAAGAGTTAGCGTTATCTCCATTTTTATATGGCTCGAATCTTCTTGGATCTTCTCCTCCTTCCCCACTTCCCATCATAGCACCTATTCTGTTTACACCTATAGCAAGTGTTTCATGAGCTTCTGGCGAAAGAGCTCCAAAAGACATTGATGAGACATAAAATCTTTTCAGAATACTTTCAACTGGTTCAACTTCTTCAACTGGTATAGGTTCTCCAATTGGGGATATATCGAAGAAATCTCGCGCTTTTGCTGGTTCTCTTGAAGAAACCTGCTGAGTGAACTCTTGGTAGTATCTATGATCTCCGGATTCGGTGAATTTATGAAGTGGCCTGAAAACATAGGGATTTTTCAAATGATGTTCTTTATCTCTTATGAACTTAAAAAATCCCAGATTCACAAGCCTTGGAGAGCCATCTTTGCTCCAGTTATAAAACTCAGCATAATCTTTTGCGATGTGCTCAAATCCAAGACCATCCGGGACAAACCAAGCTGGAGTTCCTTCAAAACAAAGTTCTATCACCTCGTGCGATAATCCTATAATTTCAAAGATCTTACCACCACGATAACTTGAGAGAACGGAAATTCCCATTTTGCTCATTATTTTTTTTATCCCTTTTTCAACAGCAGATTTATAATTCCTAATTAGGTTCAATCTATCGTTGGTTTGAATTGATTTTCCCATGTGTTCTTCTTTGAGGTTATATACTGTATAGAAAGCAAGATATGGGAGTATTGCATCTGCCCCATATCCTATAAGGCAGGCAAAATGATGTTCCTCACGAGGTTCTCCTGTTTCAAGAATTATTGAGCATTTTAATCTTAGACCGTGTTTTATTAGTGCGCTATGAACAGCACCAACGCAAAGCAACGGGGATATGAGCGCTTTACCATCATCTCCAACAGACCTATCCGAAAGAATTATAAGCTTCACTCCGCTTCTTACAGCATTAATGACATCTTCTACAAGCTTTAAAAGATTTCTCTTCAAAGAAGATAAATCGTTTGGATCATAAACCATCTGAAAAGCTCTAAATGGGAAAATAGCTTTGAGATCCTCCAAATTCTTTTCAGTTATTATAGGACTATCTAATCTGATGTTTTGGACACTAACGAAGTCTTCTTCAAGAGGATTTATCTTTTCGCCTATCCTTGTGGTAATTGACATTACAATGCTTTCTCGGTAAGGGTCTATTGGTGGGTTTGTTACCTGAGCAAATCTCTGTTTGAAGTATGAGTAAATATTTCTCGGGAGATGCGACATAAATGCAAATGGTGTATCATCTCCCATAGAATATACAGCCTCCTGTCCCTTTAAAGCCATATCCTTTACGAATCTTTCAATGTCCTCTTCAGTGTATCCAAATGCTTTTTGTTTTCTTAGCAGTTCTTTTTCATCTATTGATAATGTTTTGAAAGAAGAAAAATCTATTTCGGTCTTTATCTTTTGAGTTTTAGATATGAGATCAATATATTTTTTTTCTCCGGCTATTTTTTTCTTTAATTCTTTGTTGCGATATATTTTTTTCTCCTCAAAATCAAAAAATATCATCTCTCCAGGACCAAGGCCATCTACTTCAGAAAATTCTTTTGGTGAGATATCCCACACACCAAGCTCTGAAGCAAAGATAAGGATACCCGATTTTGTTATTCCATATCTTGCGGGTCTAAGCCCATTTCTATCAAGGCATGCTCCAACACCAGTTAAACCATCAGAAAAAACAATTGCAGCCGGACCATCCCAGGGCTCAAGAAAACTATCGTGATAATCAAAGAATGCACGGACTTCCTCATCCATATCAACAACTTCATATGGTTCTGGGATAAGCATAGCCATACTAGAGCATATATCTCTTCCGGAAAGATAAAGAATCTCAACAGCGTTATCAAGCATAGATGAATCACTGCCATCTGACCATATTATTGGTTTGATAAGCTCTATTTCTTCCTTTGACCAGACTTTAGAACTATTCCACGCTTTCTCTCTTGCTTCCATCCATTTTATATTTCCAAGAAGTGTATTTATCTCTCCATTATGAGCGATGTATCTAAAAGGTTGAGCTATATCCCATCTTGGGTGAGTATTCGTGCTATATCTTTGGTGAAATATACAAAAACTTGTCTCATAATCTGGATCTTGTAGATCTAAATAGAACTTATCTATCTGGGTGGAGATGAAAAGCCCCTTATAAACAATTTTACTTGTAGATATAGATGGTATGTAGACTTTGGTTTTATTTTGATTAGCAACCTTTTCAGAATACTTTCTAATGAGGAATAGTTTTCTCTCAACTTCCCTTATACTAATGCTTTTTGGGAACTCCAGATAAAGATGTTTTATTACAGGCTTTGAAGATAAAGCGATATCTCCAAGCGCTTGCTCGTAAACCGGAACATCACGCCACGCAAGAACAGTTAATCCAAGCTTTTTTGCAAAATCTTCAACCATCTCCATAATGGTTTTCACATGTTCGTTAAAGAAGAAAACACCAACTGCTACATTGTTCGGATCAACACTAATACCCAATTTCTTTAGCTCTTTATTCACAAGTTTTCTTGGAATTTGAGTCAGGACTCCGGCACCATCTCCTGTTTTACCGTCTGCCGAGACTGCCCCTCTATGCACAAGATTTTTTGCAGAAGTTATACCAATATCAAGAATATTTCTTGAAGACTTACCTGAAAGATCTGCTACAAAACCTACCCCGCACGCTGATCTTTCTACAAACATCTTTACCCTCCACGCTCAATCAAACAAATTTATTAAGAAATGGGAATAAATGTTAATTTTCCGTTTGAGTTGGGCAATAAAATCTGAAAAATGTATCTATTATTAATTCTTATGATCGCTCAATAATATCTCTTCAATATTGAACAAGCTTAACGTTTTTACATCAGGGATGTTTTTTAGTCCACCTCTATCAACAACGCATAATACCCCTTCAACATTTATATTGTTTTCCTTGATTTTCTCTATAGCCCAGATTGTTGTTCCACCTGTTGTTATAACGTCTTCTATAAGAACAACTTTATCAACCTGAGGCCCTTCAATCCATTTTTGAGTTCCGTGTTCCTTTACTTTCTTTCTAACGACTATAGCTTTCGAGTCAAATCCCTTTTGTTTTATTTTTAACATTGTAGCAGTTGCCAGAGGAACTCCTCCGAGCTCTACACCAGCAACATTTTTAGTTTCGAAATTTTCTATCACTATATGACTTGTGAGATCGGATAGTAGGTCAAGGAATTCTCCATCAAGAGAGACCTTTTTTATATCTATGTAGTAATCTGATTCCCTACCTGAGGAGAGAATGAATCTACCTTTTGTTAATGCGTTTTCTCTTATAATCTTGAGAAGCTTGTTTCTTAGATCAATTTTGTACATTTATTCATTTCTTCTTTGTATTTTTTTCATTCATTTACTTTTGCTATATCTTTTTCAGAGTGAAGCCCACATTCTGTTTTACCTGTCCCAGCCCATCTACCTGCTCTTAAATCCTGTCCTGGCCTTACTGGTTGAGTGCAAGGAGCACAACCAATGGAGGGGTATCCCAAATCATGTAGTCGATTGTATGGGACAGAGTTTTTCTTGATATAATCCCAGACATCCTGCGTTGTCCATCTAACAAGTGGATTGATTTTTATAAGTCCAAAAACTTTATCAATTTCAACGACCTTAGCATTTCTTCTTGTTGGAGCTTGCTCTCGCCTTATACCGGTAATCCATGCATCATAATTTGAGAGAGCTCCTCTTATTGGCATAACTTTCCTTAATGTGCAACATAGATTCGGATCGGTGAAAAATAATTGCGGTCCATACTTTTTTTCTTGTTCCTCTGGAGTATATTCAGATTTCAAGATGATTATGTTCGCTTTGTATTTTGCTTTTGCTTTTTCAAGAAGATCAATAGTATCTGCGAAATGGAAATCGGTATCTATAAAAAGGAATGGTATATTTGGTTTTATCTTCACTGCTATGTCCATAATAACCATGTCTTCTGCACCAAGGGAACAACCTACAGCGAGCTTATCTCCAAAAGTCTGGCAAGCCCATTTTATTATCTCCTGTGGGACTGAATTTTCAAGTTTCTGTGCCATCTCCTCTACTTCATCTGATTTCAGGGCATATTGTGTTCCATCCATAGCAAAAACCTCCCCTAACAATTATACAAGTTTTGTTCCAGTGTTCTGGAAAATGTCATTTACGAACAATTTTCCAATTTACACATTCTAAATTAATCTCATATTAAATCACCGCAACAGCAAAATTAGTCCTTTTGCGATCTCAAAAGGTTTCAAATATTTTACATATGTTTCAGAAAAGAAACATGGATATTGTACTATCTATAATGTTTCAAAAAGATTAAGTTCAAGTTATCATTATGGTGATTTGATAGAAGTTGCTTCAAAATATGGGAACAAATTTCTGTTGTGTCTTTGATTTTTTTCCTGTGAAAAACGGATCTGATTTGTTTGAACAAATGTTAAAGTTTCAAGATATCATTCTCTGATTTTTATTAATTAAAAATCGTAATCCGATAGTTGTAAGAATACTTCTAGTAATTTAAGTAGTCTAAAATTTTTGATTCTTTAAGTTAGACTTTATCTTAAAAACTTCTAAAGATTAAATTAATAGTATCTGCATGCAGAAATCAAGGAAATATTACTATTTTCCTTTTCTTATTTTTTCCATTGTTTCCTGTAGCAGAAAAGAGTTCTATCCGAAAATAGAAAAAGTTGAGCCAAACATAGCTTGGACAGGCGAAAATACTCAGGTAGAGATAGTTGGAGAGGATTTTGTACCTGCTATCAAAATCAAAACTCAAAGTCAAAAAGTTGAGAGCATACCTCCAATTTTGAAACTTGGAGATAATATAGAATTAACAAATATAACATATTTTTCTCGTGCGAAAATAGTCTTTATAGTTCCAAAGGGGCTTCCTCCGGGAGAATATAAATTAAAAGTCTTGCTTGCAAACGGAAAGAGCGATGATACATATTTTAGAATCACCAGACTTCCGAAGCCATTTCCCGAGAGCTTGAATAATTCTTCTTTCTCAAACGGAACAGAATCTACAGTAATAATATACGGCAAGGGTTTTGATGAAATAGTAGAAATCACTTTGATCAGAGAAGATGGGAAGGAATTTATAGTAAAAGATTTTGTTTCTTCTTCAACAGAGATAAGATTTAACCTACCTCAGGGTGCTGAAACTGGGAATTTCTATGTGATCATAAAAAACTCAGAGGGGATAAAATCCGATAAATCAGATAAGATTGTTTTGAAGATTTTGGAGGGTCCAAAGGTAAATGTGCGGGATTCATATGAAATTGACCCTGTAACCGGCAAAGTGAAAATTATCTTTGAGATAGAAAATAGTGGAGAGGTAGAATTAGATAATGTTGAGATTGAACTATCAAATGGTCAGAAACTGAAGGTTGGGAAGGTGGGTAAGCAAAAGGTTTATGTTGAAGCTTACACTGATGAATCAACCGATGTATCTTGGATATTTCACGGAAAGGATTCTATTAGCTTTGCTTCAGTAGCAAAGCAAGGACAGATAAACATCTGCAAAAAATTATACTACAAAGATGAAGATGGAGATGGCTATGGGGATAAAAACAAGTTTATCTATTCCTGCAATGTTCCATATGGATATGTCAATAATTCAGATGATTGCAATGACCTTGATCCAAAAGTGAATCCAAGCACAGTATGGTATAAAGACAACGACGGAGACGGTTATACCGATGGATCCACTTATGTCGGTTGCATTCCACCGCAAAAATATCTTATATCTATTCCCTTTGGAGACTGCAATGATGAAAATAAGAATATAAATCCAAATTCACCTGAAGTATGCAACGGAATAGACGATAACTGCAATAACCAGATCGATGAAGAAGTTGAGATAGCATTCTACAGAGATAGAGATGGCGATGGATACGGAAACTTATATGATATAATCTTATCTTGTAGCCAGCCACCCGGGTATGTACCTACACCAGAAGATTGCAACGATAATAACCCTATGGTAAATCCAATTTCAACAGAAACCTGTAATGGCATAGATGATGATTGTGATGGTCTAGTAGATGAAGGTGTAGCGCTTGTATTCTACAATGATTCTGATGGAGATGGTTATGGAAATCCATCAATTTGGGTTAGCGCTTGTTCAAAACCATCTGGATATGTAGAAAACTCACTTGACTGTGATGATTCTAATCCAAATATCAATCCATTCACAGTTTGGTATAAAGATATAGATGAGGACTCTTATTCTGATGGCATAACTCAAATTCAATGCGCGAGACCAAGTAAACATAAACTTCCATCGGAGTTAATTTCCACAACAGGCGACTGTGATGATACTGATCCATCTGTCTATCCAGGAGCTCCTTTGAACTGTAACAATGGACAAGATAATGATTGCTCTGGTGTTGTGGAAAGATGGTTCTTCCAAGATCAAGATTCAGATTCCTGGACTACCTCTGTTTCCCAATGTGCTAACTCCATGCCCACAGGGTTCACTTCTGTATCCAAACCATTAGATTGCAATGATTCTGATTCATCTATATACCCAGGAGCTCCTTTGAACTGCAACAATGGTCAAGATAATGATTGTTCAGGGAATATAGAAAGATGGGCTTATATGGATGCAGATGGTGATAGACATGCTCCTAATTCATCATCCTCATGTGTA
>CAZRNR010000029.1:0-25853 GCA_964601505.1 uncultured bacterium
AGAAGGCAGGTGTGATCGGTATGAAAATGACCACACCTGCCATCAATTACTTCGGCTTAACCGTGAAACTTATAGTAGGAGCAGAAACACTAGAAGGATGTGAATTTATAGCGTTTATATTTTCAAGACATGTTGATAAATTAGGTGATGAACAAGAATAACCAGATACTACACCCGATTTTAGTGCATATATTGTGATACGGTATGTTGCTGTAATGCCGTTGGGATAAAATCCATTTGGAGTAGAATATATATCGTTTGGACTCACCTGAATAAGCTGGCGAGGTTGACGGGTCACACCAGTGCCAGAAAAAAAGAGACCAATACTTATCCTTGTTGAATTATCTGCATATTTTATTTCGGTTACTGCTACTATATCATAAGGAAGAGCATCATAAGCGAGTATATCGGCGGTTATTGTAGCTTGATTCTGGTAATCCGTCATTACAACATTGTATGTTTTACCGTTTGGATCTTGGTTCAGGTGATCTTTGAAAGCTACAGAAAGCAATGGCCTTGAAGATGAAACTCTTACTGATGTATTATTATTAATTTGCACATCATCTTTATCGTCTTTTGCTATTATGGTTATCCTGAAAGAACCTATGTTTTGGTATGTGTGAGTTTTCTTGTAAAGTATTCTTTTTTCTCGTGTTCCTATTTGGTCACCACTTCCTAATGTATCTACAGAGCCATCTCCCCAATCCACCTTTACCTCCTTGACCTCTCCGTCTACATCAAAAACACCCACATAAATCGTAACAGATAAAGGTGCCTCACCCGATGTGTTTTCAGCATTCACACTAATATTCGGAGCTGAATTTCCGGGTTCGATCCCATACTTTATATTCACAGTTGTAGAAGCTGTGTTTGATAGTGGCTCTGGAGCTCCAGCAAATACTCCCATATCATAAACGGTAATCTTTATTGTGTAGTCCCCTTCCCTTGAGTACTGATGAGAGGATTTACATTCCTGACTCTGTTCTACTGAACCATCTCCCCAATCAATTAAAACCTGGCCTAAACCGCTTGAATCAAAGCAGTTCGCTTTGATATAAACTGTATGATATGGTAAGAACTCGTTTGCATCCTTTGTGTATCCCGGATCTTCATATGTTTTGAGGTTAGATATGATTGGTTTATCGTTTGTAGTTATTTGGATTTCAGCGTTTGATGAGCCGTTTTTATCTGATGCCGTAACTACGACCTTGAACTTACCTATTGATGAGTAAGTATGTGAAACAGAGACTGTATTATTGCTGATTTTTTGAGTGAGGTCTTCGGAGCTTCCATCTCCGTAGTCTATAACGAGTTTCTGGATAGAGCCACGAGCAGGAATAGCAGTTATTGTGAAAGATACCTGCAAAGGAGCCTCGCCATAAACCTTATCAGCCGAAGCAGAAACAAAAGGCTGACCTGTCGGTGGAACCTCCTCAAGGTTTACACAGCCTGCCGCTACTAATAATATTAAGGTAGGTATTAGCCAACCTAACCTTACCATTTTTTATACACCTCCTTTTTATTCCACAATGGTTCAATACTCTTTTTAAATACTAATCCCTTATTTATTAATTATCAATATTAAAAAAACCAAAAAATGTTTTCATCTAATTTTTATTTGGATTCATTAATTTCACTTTCTCGGTTATAAGCAACGATTTGTATGGGGATATTTTTTCGGGCGAGGGCACAAGAAGATGCCACAAGCCATAATCCCGTAGGCTTGTTCGGGATATCATAAACAGGATATACATCATTTAACCCCAAAATCTCGGTTATATCATAAGCGCGCCTGAGCGAACCGACAAAAAAAGTATTTATATTTGCCCTGATTCTTGTTGTGCTGATACTGTCTAATCCTTGAAATACCAAACAAATTCCTATCTTATACTTCCTACCCATTCTGGATATCTTCTCTATCAGCTTTGTATATTCACTATAGCTTATGTCAGAAGCAAATTCATAAGCATCATCAATAACAACTAAAACATAAGTGTCCTTACCCTTTCCTTCATCCCTTGAAATAAGAAGCTCACTCAAGAAATGTGATAGAACATTCAAAAGTCTTTCAAATTCTGAATGGACTATCACAAGTCTCTTACCATAATTTCTTTCTCCATTAGCCCAACCAACAAGATCAATTTCAGATTGATATTTTTTACTTGCCAAATTATTAATGGTCTGGATCGTTGGAACTTTAGAAATCTTTAATTTACTGATCTTTTTCTCTAATATTTTCATTTTTTGTTCATCATCTTCAAGAGTTAAAGGGAATTTGAAATGCTCTCTTGCCTTCTTCTTATCAACGTCAGTTATATAAGCTATATCATCAATGTGATCGGCAAGAAGTGGCACATACTCGTTTGAGCAATCAAAAACAATTATTCGTATTTCCGAACCGTTTATCTTACCTAATTTGAGCAATCGGGAAATCAGCAGAGAACTTAAATTACTTTTTCCTGTACCTTTTGAACCATATATAGCATAGTGCAAACTTATCAGACGATCTGCTCTTAATTTGATTTCTGGAATATCATCCCTCTTCAAATAATCAGATTGTTCAGAAAAAGCCGATGGTATAAAAAACTTCCCCACAGATATGCAGTTTTGATCATCAGGTGGATTTATGAATTTTTCAAGCTCACTCCTTGTGAGGATTCTTACCTCCGAACCTATTACCGGTTTTGATAAATCAGGTTTAAAATCAATATTCCCGTCCTCCTCAACAATGGAATATCCCACAGGAAACGCTTCCGCAAGAATTGAAACGTTTTGCGGAGATTTTCTTAGATCAAAATCTTGATAAATTTTTTCAAGATAAGTTCTAAGTGGAACAGAATAATTTTCTTTTTTCAGAGTCTCAATAGCGGGATGAAGAGGGGAAACCCGAGCTATAGAAAGTATAGTTCTGATCTTCCTTTTACTGTTTTGACCTTGAGTAAGTTCAGAATAACTTTGAGCAGAAACGAAAACGCCTTCTCTTATACGAAGTAATACCTCCTGCGAGTATTCAAAAACAATGTAAGCCTTGTAGGTGCCTTCTTTATAATATTCATCCAAGTAAAAGATATTACCTTTTATTTTTCCTTCCTCCATGGTTTTCACCTCCTTTTACTTTTTTCTTCTGGTAAATCTTCTTTTGACAACTCATCGTCTAAGAAAATAAGCTCTGGGATTTTAGAATAAAAATTTTTTTCTATCTGCAATCTTCTATCTGCAAGTAAAAGAGGTTCAGGATAACCAACTGTAATAGGTGTTTTCTCAGGACATAAAGTGTGAAAGAGAAAAGCCAAAATCTCCTGTATATCATTCCTCCCATTATAGTAAAAAGCTCCCCCATCAAAACGTTTCATCTTTTCCTTTTCATCTTGAAAAGCTAATCTATCAATAGCAAGAATATGTGGATTAGAAACACCCTTGATCTGGCAATAACTTCTTAAAATCAATCCTGGGATAATTGGGGATTCACCATCAATTTTCTCAAAAACACCATCATAATCAACAGTAAATATTGGATGTTTCAGAGATTCTTCTTTTAGTCCATCTATAAGCCAAAACATGTTGATAGCATCTGGTTGATTTATTAAATCTTTAAATTTAGAGAAGTCTGATGTGATAACTTTTTCAAGAAACTTATCAAAAAAGCTCCGACTAAAACTCCTTTTTGAAATACTTGCTATTATTATTCTCTTTCCGGAATTTATCAGCTCGTAATAACTCTGAAGTATGGCAATGAGGCCAACACCTATAAGGTAGCTAATCTTTGGATCCGAAAAAATGAAGTTTTGAGGAATTATGGAATCTTCTAAAATTGATTTACATATCGCATTCCAAGTACCCAAATTTTTTTCAATGTCTTTGAAGTCATTAAAGATTTTGTTTTTATCTTTTTTGATTTTCTCAAACTCTACAAAAGGATTTTCTCCTCTACCCCACTCAAAATTAGTGTGCTTATCAAAGGAAAAGAGTAAAGAACCATCTAAAAGAAGAACATCTGGTTTTATATCTTTTTTGATGAATTTATAAGCCATATATATTTCTGCCAAGGTCATCAGAAAGTTATCAACTTTTTCTATACCTTCATCCCCAATCTGAGAGTAAGCGACAGGGATTATACCAACAAAGTTCGGTTCAGTATATTCTACCTCTTCTTCGTATGTATCAGAATCTGTGAATTTGTATGTATCAGAATCTATGTCTATTTGCACGGATACGGAGCAAGAACCTACCCAAAAACACAAGCAATACTTTGAGCGAATTGAAAAAACAGAACCATCTATGGCAACCAAATTTATCTTATCTTTTCCGAAAAAATTTCTCACTTTCTCTTTGGCACTATCAAGGAATTGACCATAAGAGATAATAAATTTTCCTAAATTTGAATTTTTATAAAAACTTATAAGCTTAGATTTCCTTTCTTCAACTTCCCCCCTAATTTCTTCAAGCTGTTTCTCAAAAGCTTCTTTCAATTGGTTAAATCTTCCCAAATCCATTTTCAAATACCTCCAATTTTATTCTAATTTCATCAATTTTCTTGTCCGATTCCGCTCCTCATTATTCCAAACCTTATTAAAGATCTTTTTGCTTTTTTGCTCGTATATTTTAACAGCTTTCTTTGACGGTATAATTTCAACCATGATATCATAGCCAAGAGGTATCGGCATCCAATAGTTCTTTGAGAAATGACCGTATGGTAAGTTCAAAGCAGCTGGTCTTTTTATCCTTTTTTCTATATGAGAATTTGAATTTCTGACATTTGTTATTGTTCCCCAAAGTGTGACCTTATCAAAAATTCCGAAAGCTTCAATAACATCAAGGACACTTTCAAATGAGTATTCAGCTCCTTTTCGTCCATAATCACAAAATATATCTTCAAATATGAAAGCTTGGGCTTCGGATAATTTTGAATTTACCAAAGCTGAAATGAAGCATGTTAGGTTTTGCCCAAAAAGTCCCCGAACCCTAAAATCGTTGTATATATTAATAAACCTTGCAGTTTCTGCTGAGATTATTGAAGGTTTTCCCTCTTCTATATGCTTTATAGCTTTAAGGATATATTCGTGTGAATCTTCAAAGCAAGGACCAGAAAAGGCTCTCACTCCAAGGCTTGCCCAAAGATTAAGTAAATGGGCGCAGTCTGAAAATCCCATTATTGGAGTATATGAATCCAAAATTTTTCGCTTCTGAATTAACCGTATAACCCTCCCTGCCCCAGAGCCACCACATGCGCAGATTATAAGGTCAGCCCTCTGATCAAGTGCCCAGTGAATATCCCTTGCCCTTTCCTCAGGTTTCCCAAACTCACAATCATCTGATTTTCTTTCATGATCTTTCCTCAAAAGCTCTGAAAGTAAAGGTGATATCAGAACCTCTACACCATACTCCCGAAGGACTTGAATATTCTTTTTCACGCTTCTCAAACAAGGTTTTGAACTTACTATCGGAACGGCTATTCTTTTTATCTTCATATAATACCTTCTGCAAACTCTGTTCCATAAAAATGCTCTTATTTTCCCTTGAAGGATACCGCCTAAGAATCTCTGTTTTTTTCTAAATTTTTACACGAAATTTTGTATTTTTACAACTTTTTGTGTATATCTGTATTATTTACCTTATGAGTGATTTACAAAAAATACCGGTTCCAGAAACAATATGGCAGATATTTGGATTCTGTGAAGATAATAAATTAAATACAGCACTTAAATGTGCATCTTTTTATCTTAAGCCCAGAACATCTATTTTGATTCTTGGCCCAACAGGAAGTGGGAAAGGAGAACTTGCAAAAGAACTGGCTAATCTCTATCTCAATCCATACAATGATCTGATTGAACATATCAAAGCATCTTTGATAGAGCATATAGGATTAAATCAAAAAATCAAAACACTCCGAAAAATGGACTTAAGAAGAAGGGAAAAAACAATTGAGGAACAGATGTCTTCAGCAAAGAAAGAGATAAAAGAGTATTTTGATATCTATCACAAAAATATCGGAATAGATATAGAAGGCTTACTTGATAACCTCTCGCAAGCTGTGATAGAAAGAACTAAAAATAACAGGTTCAGAAAACCCCTTGAAGTATGGGAATGGATATATACCGATGATGGACTAACAAAAATTTTTGAGAATTACAAACCTGCGGGCTACAAAAATTCGGAACCTGATCTTCCTTATATTAATCTCGGAGCTTGGAGGAATAATCAGGAAATCTTATATTCAGAACTCTTTGGCCATGAACGAGGAGCATTTACTGGAGCTCAAAAAGAAAGAAAAGGAATCTTCGGAGAAAATTTAGAACATGTTATATTTCTTGATGAACTTTCAAAAGCTGGGATTGAAATTCAAACAAAGCTTCTACATGTTTTAGATAAATGGAGTTTCTCCCCACTTGGATCAGATAGCAAAGAAATAAAATTCAATGGTATGCTAATATTTGCCATGAATGAAGACCCAAGGGAAGCCAGAAAAAAAGGTAATCTACTTGAGGATCTTTATTATAGAGTAAGTCTCTGCACCATAGAACTTCCATCATTGCACGATCACATAAAACATGGAGATGACATAGATGATATCCTTGAATGGAGTTATTCCCTTATACACGCAAGAATAATAAGGGAAAATGAAAATTGTCCAGCACTGGGAAAAGATTGTAAGATCTTAAAACTCCCAGAAATCCTGAGGCCTGCTCCTCCAATAATATTGGAATTGAAAGATCACATAGAAGATGATTGCAGAGAAAAGATCAAAGAGATGTTGGAGAACGGATCATTTTGGGGGAACCTGAGAGAGTTAGGCATCATTGTAGAAAGGCTAATGAGACTTCCAAAAAAGTTCCAAAGCATAGAAATTATACAAAACACTCTGTCTTCACCAGAAAATTCAGAAGAAAAAAAGGACTCATTATTTGAGATGAAATGGAAAAATGCAAGAAAAGAGTTTGAGAAGAAATATTTTGAAAATCTTTTTTCAAAATACCCTAAATTAACCTATGAAGAAATCTCAAGAAAGACAGGGGTTAGCAGAGAAACAATAAGAAGGATGAAAAGAAGATTACAAAGAAAGATATGAAATTCATCTAAATGAATTGAACACTAATGACACAAAATTCCTATAATTAACTCATAATATATCTCTCATTCTTTCCAAATTTATAATTTTATGAACACTTCCATTATATCACATAAGAAAAAACTTTACCTAAAATATCAGATGAATTTATTTTTGAGCAAGTTGAGTCTCGTTGAATATTCATTATTAAATTCTGCATTTTTTAAATTTTCAATTCGAGTAATCCGAATAAATGAAAATGAAAGATAGATTTATTAAAATTTCTCTTCTTTCACAATAAATTCTGACCATTTTATTGTAATTTTGCTTTCGCAAGCATAAAAATTTTTACCTATAATTATTTAAAGGTAGTTGATCGTTTATGATAAGCGTTCAAAAATTTCAGGAACTTTTCCAATTTGAATCATCTGATTTAGATTTTGGAATTTACCGCCTTTTGAATAAAAGGGATAGGATAAAATTTATTGAAAAGGATCTTAAAGATAAATCTGAAGAAGCCCTCTCTAGAAGCAAGGATGAGAGATTATGTAGTAATATAAATAAAGTCGAAAAATCAGTAGGAAATGTCATTCAGAATTTGGAACAAAATACTTTTATACCCTTTAATAAAATTATGGGAATAAACAAAGATCTAAAATTAATAGCAGAAAAGTTATGAGATATATTTGAGAAAGTCTTCAAAAATTTAAAAACTATAGAATTCAATGATAGAACATTAGATTCTGAAGTATTAAATATTTTGAGAGGGAAAAATTTTGAATATCGTGATGAAAAGCTAAAAATAGAGTTTTCAGAACCGGAAGATATCATTTACAGGACAGAATCAGGTAGAACTCCTTATGATATTCTTTGTAGGGGAAAAATTGAAAATAAAAATTTCAACATATTTATAAACAATAAATTTGGAAATATATATAGTAATACCCGCAATGATGTAACTACTTACAATAATCTTCTCAGGTTATACTGAATATTCCTACCCAAAGATTGGGATCTGAAATTGTTTTAAATAAAGATGTTATTTACAAACGTATTAAAGGAGAAGAAATAGTCGCATATGGAATTTTTGTTATCTCTAAAGATAAAGAAAATTCAAAATTTTTCTTATTAGAAGAAATTGAAGACCCCTTCTATGTGAATCCAAGAAACACTATGTTTCAAGTAAGATATAATCCTACTCTTGGTTCTCCTAAAGATTATTTCTCATTCATAATGGCACTAACTGATTCAATTATTGAGTCACTGCAGGAAAGTTTAAATAAAATCAAAACAGAAATTGTTTCCCTTAATCAAATTAAAAATATCCTTTTGGAGATTAAAAAACAAATTGAGAATGAAAAAATGTAATTTTATTTTCAAAGAACTCTAATGAACTTTAGAGATATGGCAATAACAGGAAATAGTAAAAAAATTGGATTTGTAGAGACACCGTTAGAAATTGCCAGGTTAATGGTAAAACTGTCAACAGTGAAAAAAAACAGCAGTGTATTAGATACTGGTTGCGGAATGGGAGTTTTCTTAGATGAGCTTGATAAGGCAGGATATACAAATTGCTATGGTATTGAAATAGATCAAGAGCTTTATGAAGTTTGTAAAAGGAAATTTGAAGGAAAATATACCATACTATTATCTGATTTTCTAACTTTTAATCCAAAAGAGAAGTTTGATTTAATTATAGGAAATCCTCCTTATGTTCATTTTAATCAACTTACGCTGGAAACTCAAGAGATTACGAAGAAAATTTTGAAGACAAGGGAATGCGACATCTATTATGCTTTTATCCTAAAATCAATAGAACTATTAAAAGACAATGGCGAGTTAATATATATCGTTCCTTACCACTTTTTTTATAATACTTATGCAAAAATGCTGAGAGAATATATTCTACATTACGGGAAATTTGAAATAATCATTGATTTAGATGAAACAAGAATATTCAATGAAGAAAACCCAGAAACAATAATTTTTAAGTTTATAAAAGGAAAATTTGATTTGAAACAAGAAAAAATAATCCTGCTTAATATAAAAAGAAAAAATAGCAAGCCATCAGAAATATATGAAAAGTCACTAAGCGCCTTAGAAACAAAAAAATCAAATGATTTATTCACATATAATGTGATTCCACATTACACAACAATTGAACCATGGTCTACCTTTTACATCAATATTCCCCGTTTTAAGTATGTTAAACTTAAAGAAATATCAAAAGTGGGAGTAGGTTTCGTTTCCGGATTTGATAAGGCATTTATTTTAAATGGCAATGAAAAACTTACACAAGAAGAACAAAAAATGGTAAAGAAATTTATAAAATCCCAAAACTGTGAAAGATATTTTACTAAAGGTTATGTTTCATATATTTTTATCGACGATAACATTAAAGATGAGGAGCACTTAAAGAGAAACTATCCGAACATCTATGCTAAACTTTTGTTTTATAAAGAAGAGATGAGCAATAGATACCTAAACAAAAAAAACTGGTTTAATTGGCAAGCTTTAAGGAATTATGATTTTTTGATGAAAAATTTAAATAAAAAACTCATTTATGTCCCAGTTCTAGATAGACGCCCTTATAATAGATTTAGTCTTGGGGAAGAGAAATTGCTCCCATCAGGTGATGTATTATTTATACATCCATTCAATGAGGATGATCTATATTTCCTACTTGGTTATTTAAACAGTTCATTTTTTAGAGACTACTATCTCGCAAAAGGTGGCAGAAGAGGGGGACGCATAGCATTCACCCAGAGACTACTTGAAAATGTAGAAATTCCCTTGTTTTCTGAAGAAACAAAAAGTAATATAATAAATATCGTTCTAAAAATCCTTAATAATAAAAATGATATCGAAAAGATTTACGAATTGGACAAGGAGTTAGATTTTATAATTCGGTCTCAATTGAAATAAGACGATAGCATTCACTCTACGCAATTACCTATACACAATGAAAACAAAATAAATTCTCAGAAGATAAGGATTAGTCTAAATTGGAAGAGATTCCAAAAAAGTAAATAATCCACAAAACCAAAGTTCATTCACTAATTTTTTGAAGGAAAATTTGAATTTCCTTACAGTTGCGTTGTAGTTTTTTCTTGTAAAAGTTTAGGAAATCACTATAAACACTGTAAAGTTATGTTGCGGTAATTTTTTTAAGGATTTGTTTTTTCTCATCAGGAGTATCCGATAAAATTGTCAAAGCCAAAGTCTTAAAGCCTGTATCCATCTTATTGGAGAGAGTTTCTGCCAGATTCTTAAAGCCTGCATCCATTTTGTTAGATAGTGTTTCTGCCAGATTCTTAAAACCTGCATCTTTCACATATAGGGCAAATGCATTCCCTTTCAGATAACTTAAGGTCTGTTTTCTTATAACCGCAAACACTACATAGTTTTGAAGATGGATAGAAAGTATCTACCTCTATAATTTGCCTACCATAAAACTGTGCTTTGTAATACAGATATTGCAAAAACTTACTCCATGAACTATCCACTATATGCTTTAAAAGATTTCCATTAGAGAGAGAGAAGATTTTTCACATTGAGAAACTCTACCAACACCGCTTGGTTCTCGCTGATGATGGCCTTGGATAGCTTATGCAAAAAGTCCTCTCTCTGATTTTTTAGCTTTTCATGAAGTTTAGCAAGTTTGATCCTTTGTTTTTCCCTATTCTTTGAACACTTCTGCTTTCTTGATAATACACTTTGTTGTTTCGCTATTCTTTTTCCGTTTTTGTTGTCCATTTTGGATGAGGAATTTTCTTTATATTTCCATCGCTATCTACAATTACCGCAAAATCTTTCAAGCCCAAATCGATGGCACATATCTTGTTTGTTTGTTGCATATTTTCCTGTGTTTCTCGGTTCACTTCTACCAAAATAGATACAAAGTTTTTGCCTGTAGTTGTTTTCTCTATGGTAGTAGATTTTATTACACCTCTAAAAGTTCTGTGTAATTTCGCTTTAATCTCTCCCCCTTTTGGAATACTTATTGTTCCCTTTTCAAAATCTACTCTAATGGAATTATTAACATTGTTTGTTGTATAGCTTTGCCTTGCCTTCTTTCTCTTGAATTTAGGCATTCCTGCTTTTTTAGAAAAAAACAGCTTAAATGCCCTCTCAAGCTGTGCGTTAGCTAATGCTAAACTATCTAATTCCTTAAGAAAGGAATAATCTTTCTTTAGGCTTGCTGGTAAAACTTGTGGTATAGGTCTTCTCTCTTCTTTCGTTTTTCCTGCATTTTCCTTGAAAACACTTGACTTAATCTCTAATGCCTTGTTCCAGTAAAACCTTACACATCCAATCTCTAAAAACTCTTTTTAGTTCTTGTCTGGATATATCCTACTATCTGTATGCTTTCAGCATGGTTTTTCACTTGAGACTGTATGTATTGCCTTATCAACTCTATTCCGCCTGATGTCAAAAGACAATAACTTCTGCTCCAAAAGTATTCTTCCCAGAGTTCTTTTCTTAACTCTGGAAATCCCTTTTTGACAAGTCTTGATGATGCACTTTTGTAAGTATTTATAAACTTGGCAAGACATGTGTTTGGTCTTGTTCTATGTATATGGTCTGGCTCAAAATTCCACTACTCTAGCTCTATATGGTATTTCTTGCCTATATCCTCAAACATCTCACTCAGCCTCTTTCCTATTTCTCTTGCAATTACCTTCTTCCTATATTTGACTACCAATACAAGATGATAATATAGGAGAAAAAGTGAATGCTTTTTGCTATCCAATTTCCTTTGTGCCATGGAGATATTCCGAAACTGACTCCTTGTCAAGTTTTTGCAATTCATCTCCACCTTATAGAAGGAGGAGACTTCTTGCTAAATTTATGTTAAAATCACAAGTAATCTCACTTGAGAGAAATAGAGCAAAGATTCGGTCGGAATCTACAAGAGCACAATCAAGACTAAAATTCAAATTAATGAATCTACAAAATATTGAAGCTGAAATAGATTTTTTTGATAATAAATTTTTTAAATTCACAAGAATATCAGAGAATGGGACGAGAATATTTGACCTACACCTGAAATATACACAGAAATATTTAGATAATGGCTTAATGGTCCTTGATATAGGATGCAACGATGGAAGACATACTTTATTTCTTAGAGATAAAGGGTACAAAGCTTTTGGATTAGATTTATCTAGAAAAGCTATAAAAAGGAGTCAGGATAAGTTCTTTGCCTTCGGCGAGCATTTGCAAGGGGAAGGAATGAAACATTTTATATGTGCTAATGCCTACAACATCCCCATCAAAACAGAAAAATTTGATGTAGTCTTGCTTCTTGAAACCTTACACCATATATCAGAAAAAGAAAAAGTGTTAAAGAATATCAAAGAAATATTGAAACCCAGAGGCAAAATAATCATTTCCGAACCTAATCCAGATAACATACTACGCCCGTTCGGGAAATATTTTGGGAAAAAATTCTCCTTCATATCACCAAATGAAACATTAACACCCACGGATGAAACGCTTAAAGCGATAAGCAAACATTTTGAAATAAAGAAATTTTTCTTTTATCTAACCCCAATTCCAATATTGTTGGTTTTCATTTACGAAATTCTTATCAATCTCACAGGAACCAGATCAAAACTCATGGAAAACATCTTATCAATCTTATACAGGTTAGAAAACATCACAACAGAAAATAACACGATAGGAAGAAGAGCAATGTGGAGGCTAATGATCATCGGTGAAAAGACTGACAGATGAGTAAAGCAATATTGTAATTACCTCTGTAAATAAAAATTGGGCTTCTTTTTATAAACTTTTATAGATCCACCGGAAGTAGTAAATATGGGTTCAAACATTCTGACCAAAATTTTTCCAATCAAATCATCAGTTTCTTGCGAGACAATGATATAGTCAAACTTACTGATTTCTCTAAAGACATAATTTTGTGGTTTTGTATAAAAGAAATATAGAGCCTCAACGGTGTTTATCTTTCCGGCACTCTCAAGAGGAATAGAACTGAATAACCCTATATTTAAAACTTCTTGAATGTTACCTGATTCAAGAAAATTTACAACTTCTCTGACTTCACTTCTTGAAAATTGAGTTTTTGAATGAGCTATATTTCGTAATACGAGAAAAGAGAAAAGAATCTGCGAGAAAATTATCAGATAGATGAAAAATCTGTTTGCATTAAGAATAAGACTGTAAAAAACTGGTAAAATCAGCAGGAATTGCCAAGGCATTTTTGTAAAGTTGAAAAGCCCACTTGGATTACTCAAAGGAGTAAGCAAGATATAAAGAACCAAAGAAAAAAAGTATCTTATGTTATATCTTAACGCTGAGAAGAAAACAAATATGAAAAAAGCTGCGGCCAAAAATCTGAGAATTCCTGAGTTTTCTGTTTTTAAAATTCCCAAATCAGAAAAAGGAATAAATGAGAAAAACAGATAAGAAAAAGATTTCACAGAATTCGTGATTTCATGGACGAAATTAAAATGTCCGGAAGAGAAATAATCTAGAACAAATTTAGTTATATCAGATGGTGGAGCAAAAAGTATTTCAAGAGATCTTCTGTCTATTTGTATCGATTTATGAATCAAGGATAGAATCAAGTAAGGTGATAGTCCTAAAAGATTTCCCAATAAAGTCCAAAAAACCCTCCTTGGATGCCAGAAAACGAGAGCAAAGATTAGAGAAAATAAAGGGAACCTCACATGAGACGCAGCCCCAAGAGCAGATATGGAAAAAATAAAATATTTATTCAGTCCATTAAGACTTTTTATATAGAGAACACAAAAAAGCAGCATACAGACATACCAAAAAAGAGATGTATATGAGAAGACAAAGAGCAAAAAAGCATTCGTATACAAAAGGAAAGACAGGGTCAGGGAATCCTTTAGGAGAATAAGAAGGATCAGGAGCCCCACAATAACGCCTGTCAATCTCATAAGTGAAACGCTATATTCCGAACCAATCTTATACATAAGGTACGGGGGAATCGATGACAAAGGTCCGTGCTGAGGGAAAAGGATAAAAGGAAGCTTAAAACCATCAAAATCAAAAACAAGCTTAGGGGGATACTTGTTTACATAAAAATAAAATAATTCTCCGAAGGAAATTTCTAGAGATTGATCAGATAACCATTGAGACTTAAACGCTAACACTGGTTCTTCTCTGTTAGCTGAGATTACTTTAAGAGAAACTGCGTAAAAAACAATAACCATAAAGGAGAGAAACAAAAAAGGTAATAATCTCTTACAAAGAAAATCTTTAGAACTATATTTCATTTTTGAAAGTGAGAAATAAAAAAAGCGCATATTTTATGATCCTTATTTCTTCTCTCTTCTTCATATTTAATTTGATCAATACTTTTCCGTTTGATGAGAATTTCTCCAAAATATATTATGTAGGTTTCAATACTCACTACTTTTATCACATAACTAAAGGTAAGATCTCCGAAATATTTAGTATCCCCAAGATACAAGAATGTGTCATAGAGGAATGCAAAGACAAATATCAAAATAGCCCTCCATCTTTTTGGCTCTCCCTTATCTTCATACTTATACCTAAAAAATACCATCCTGTGGCTTTTTCAATATCTTATCTCATCTCTTCCTTCATATTGCTCTTCTTCTCAATTCGATTCTGCATTAAGAGAGATAGTATCCTAATTTTTCTAATCATACCGTATATAAGCTCGCTTCTGATCAGATTTATGATGACAGGTGGGATAATATTTCACATCCTTCCTTCTATATTCTGCATTATTGGCTGGGAATGCTTAAAAAACTTTCAAGAGAAGAAACAAAACAAATACTTAATCTACACTTCCATAGCAAACGCTATAGCCTGCATAATGAATATAACTTTCATTATCCCAGTAGTGATAACATATATAACTCATATAAAAGATATTAAAAGAAAATTTTACATCCCCGCACTCTTTTTAGCTCTCATAAGTCCGATGTACATAATCTACATTTATCAGAACGCAATTTGTTTTCCTCCAGAATGGCATAAGATATACACTCAAGAAATCCTTAAGAACAAAGCTCATATCAATCTTATATATTCAATAAAAATTATGGTAAAACATTCTCCAATAGTTCCAGCGGTTGGTATCTTCAGCATGTTCATAATAATATCCGCAATAGGGAAGAAAGAGATAAGAAAAGATACAATAATCTCACTTATTCTTATTACAGCAACTTTCTCTCCTCTTATACCAGGTCCAGGAACAATGCTCAAAGGCGTAGTGTTTTCTCCTAGATTTGAGATGATTCCAGTTTTTATAATGTGCCACATAATATACAAAAAATTTTTTAACTCAAAGTATGTAAAAATAGGAATAACTATATTTGGGATAATATCTTCTATTCAGACTGTAAAGACAAAAGATAGTGTATTTACTTTAAAGAATTTTCCATATGAACCACTAAAAAATTTGGCACAAAAGATCATAGAGATCGAACAAGATGATACTGTGCTAATTGAAACATTAGGGAACATGCTCATATCAGAGGATACATATCTCCTATCTTTAGAAACAGGTAGAGAGATAAAGGGATTGTTCATGGATGTAAGCTCTATTGTTTTAAAAGGTGACAATGTAACATACGCATGTGGGAAATCTATCATAAGCGAACCAATATTATCTTTTCTTGAAAAATTCAAGATAGATTATGTAATATGTAAAACAATAAAATGTAGAATAACCTTATCACAAACCTGCATAAATATTGAAAAATACAAAATAGGAGTTCTACCGGTATCGTTTGAAATATTCAAATGTAAGAAGAATTAGTCCGATTCTCAAAAAGAACAACCTATATCAATAAGTTATCAAACATCAATTTTTAGAACAGAAGAATTGAAAAACTAAATATAGATGAGAAAGAGCGCATAAAATCAAAAATCGCGCATATGCAAATATAATTATTCTGTAAAAAACTATAGGCTCAAAACATTAAAGCTCTTTTGAATTTCATGATAGCTGAAAAATTACTTAACAATTCAATAATACATCAATGATAAAAAATTTATGAATAAAAAAACTCAAAGCTTCATTTTATACCAATTGACAATAGTAATCTACAATTCTATTGATTTGATATCAAGTATCCCATATGAATTAGCAAGTAAAAAACTTTGCTGATAAAGTAATTAAATTTGGTTTATATACTCAGCGAAATGCTCCAATATGAAAAAACGAAGAATATTCTCAAAAACAAAATAGTTAAATACTCATACTGGTTGATGTTTCTTGTCATCTTATATCTATTTATTCGATTCGAACTGAAATTTATAAATGTTTTACAAATAATATCAGACGAACCGCTTCTATCGTGTGATATAACTTTAGATATAGATAGAGGGAATAAGTTACACGAAAAAAAGTTTTTCAGACTAGAAAGACAAAGCAACCCCCCAATTTTTTGCTTAAACATAATGGGAGAAAGGTTCCCATTCCAGTTTATGGATTATTCAATCGGCTATATACCCGGCCTAATTCTCAAGATCTCCTGGAAACTATGTGAGGACATAATATGCAACAGAATAGCTTCTCTGATAACTTCAGTGATATACGTTACTTTGACCAGTGTAATTCTTCTAAGAATCTACGGATTTTTTGCAGCCATGCTCGGAACATGGCTCTCCATAATGTTAATGGGTTACATAGTACAACCATCAAACTCGGAGATGATTATAGTAACCACATGTTTTTCAGCATGTGTATTAACCTTTTGGAATCTATATTTACATCATAAAACAGGAGAGAAAAAATATTTCACACGAGCTATAGTATCCTCGTTATTTTCCATTAATTTCAATACCTTCTGGGGCCTAATAATTAACTTCTGTACCTTTACGGGATTCTGCAGCAGGAAATTATTTGGTGCCCTCAAGTTAATCACTCTGAAAGAAATCTTAAAAATCCTTATTCTATTTATAATCCTAACATTTCCCCTTTTCATCACATCCTTTTTCGTAGATGCAAAAGGTCAAAGTAAATATCATATAACTCTAATGTCTCTTCCTCAACACGTTAATTTTAACCTAGATAATCTTAAGACTGTATGGCAAAATATAAAGTTTTTCTTTCCCATGCAATTTATCAATGTTTTTTATGTCTTTCTACTTTTATGCACCATCATAATCTATGTATTTTCATATGAATACAGAAGAAATATTAATAACAAAGCAACTGCTTTATCTTCTATACTCTATTTTGTTTTAATAATTTCAATCTTAACACTACTATCAAGATCCATCTCACCATCATCAACAGATATCTTCTTAAGAATTACAAAGTATATGGGATTTTACGGACCATTCTTGCTATCATCTTTAATATCGTTTTTTCAGATACATCTAAAAAGTTTTTCTCAGAAAGTGGAGATGATTCTGAAAGTGCCTATACTTTTTGCTATACTTCTCATATCAAATAAACTATTCAATACTTCATTTAATTTTGAAACAATCATACAGCATATCGAAGAAAGAGAGAAAATAGATCCTACCATAGCAAAGAATTTTGAGATACTATTTAGCAAAAATTTTGTTCCTCTTTGGACACAGAGAGAACTCGCTAAATATCTTTTAGAGCAAAGCATATATAGTCCATATGCCATAGTTCCAAACATATCCTCTATTGGATTCATTGATGCCCTATCTAAGGATGTTGTCAAAGCTTGGTATATACCGTGTTCAGAGGAAATAAGCGATATAAATATTAAGAAATGGTTAGCTTTAGCAGAGCTTATCAGAAGGAGAAAGAGCGATATCTTTGTAATTGAAAACTCTTGCAAAGACAAGATATCTTTAAGCAAATACCATATGGAATTAATTCATGAGATTAAAGAGAAAGATAAGGGACAAACAATATATTACATATTTAGGTTAGTTGATAAAGAAGATAAACCATAACATGATTACAGTTTCTTTCTTCGAAGCGTTATATAGACCCCGCTATGATTAAAGAATACTTAAGGAGCTTCTTGCATACTTAACTTTGCAGCAAAACAGATTTCAGAATATATTAATCTATAAATTTTCTATCACAAAACTGATGCTCGAAAATAATATTGGAAATGTTAAATTTAACAAGGAAAATTGCTTTGTTGGATTCATCAAAAACCCCTAAAGTTTGAGATATATCAATGAAATAATGACTACAAAACAGAGGCAAAATATTTTCTCCTTTGTTATATCCATCAAACCAAAAAATTAGCGCGTCGAGAATGAAAAGTAAAATACATAATCAGTATTTTGACCATGATCGCAACAGAGCAAGAAAAATAATTAGAAAGTTCCAATAAAAAGATTTGAATATAAAATCATGATAGAAACCAAAAATCTACCCAGAAAATATTGACAAAGTTTCAAGTATTATGATTAAATTTATCTGAAATGAGGACACTTCTTATCTTTCCAAATAAAATAGATGGAAGTAACTACTGGTGCACACATCCAATAGGTATAGGTTATCTAGCAAAATCCCTAAAAATGTCAGGATTTGATGATGTAGCTATACTTGACCTAAGACTCAAAAAGAATAGGATCTCACCTGAGGACCTTCCCAAATTAGTAATGAAAAAATTCGGGAAACCAGATATTGTCGGATTTACCATGTTCTCAAACACTTTCTCAAGTGTCCTAAAATATTCAGAATTTCTCAAGAAAAAATTTGATTGCATTGTGCTTGTTGGAGGACCCCATGCCTTATTTGAACCACAAGATATCCTAAAAAGAAATCCTTATGTTGATATAGTTTTTAATGGAGAAGGAGAAGAAACTCTTCCAGAACTCATCAGAAGATTACAAAAAGGTGAGGCTATTGACAACCTACCTAACATATCATTCAGAAAATCAGATCAGATAGTAATAAACGAAAGAAAGTTCATTGAAGATCTTGACAAATTCCCTATGCCAGAATGGGATCTTATTGAAGTGAAAGATTATCCCTTAACGCCTGTTGGAATATTTACGAAGAGAAAAAAGGTTGCTTCCGTCATAACTACCAGGGGGTGCCCATATCCCTGCACATACTGTGGTGCTCCAAAATCTATGGGCAAAAAAATTAGGAAAAGAAGTCCCGAAAATGTAGTTCAGGAAATAGAATACCTCGTGAGCAAGTACGGAATAGAAGAAATACACTTCTGGGATGATAACATAACTTTTGAAAAGGAACATATAATTAACTTATGTCGCGCTATAAAGCAAGCTGGATTACATAAGAAAATAGTTTGGGCATGCTCAAACGGAGTTCGTCTTGATAGGCTAGACCCAGAAATAGTAAAAGAAATGGAAAGTGCAGGATGCTACTATTTTCTTGTGGGAATAGAATCCGGTTCCGACAGAGTTCTAAAGCTTATGAGAAGAGCACAACTCTCTGATACTAAAAGCATCAGAGAAAAAATTGAAATCGTAAAAAAACATTCAAAAATAAGAGTTCTTGGAGCTTTCATAATAGGATTTCCTGGAGCAACGCCGCAGGATGATGAAGAAAGCATAAGGTTCGCGTTATCCCTACCTATAGACAAAGTAGCTTTTAACACATTTATGCCATATCCTGGAAGTGAAGAATACAATAAACTCAAGTTACAAGGCATAAATATAAATATAGATGAGATGGACTATCACAAACCAAAGGCTTATATAGCTCCAGGTAGGAATGAAAAAGAAATAAAAAGAAAGGTGCTCAAGGGTTTGTTCCTTTTCTATATAAGACCAAAAATATTATTTGGAATACTAAAAGAAATAAAGAGTCTAAGCCAAATAATTATGATCATACGAAGACTTCTAAAATAAATACGAATGCTTTATTGCAAGGTTAATCTTCTTGTGAATTGAAAAAGTGATAAAAAATTGAAACTTAGCTAAAGGTCAAACTACAAGGCCTTTCTCGCAACACAATAGATATCAGCTCCAAAAGGTAAACTCACATCAAAAACAAATTTAAACCTACCATAGATCTTGTCCATAAGCTCGATAACTGCCTGAGAAAACAATAAATCAGAAGTCAGATCTGAAAAGCCAAAGATTATCCAAGGGAAAATTTTAAAAGCATCCCTATATTCACAAATCAAAGTTTCAAAACCATGTCTTTTCAAAGAATCCTGAAGAGTCTTTTTAGTATACCTCTTAACATGTCCAAACCTCTTATCTATTCTATTGTAGAAAATATTAAACGCTGGAACTCTTAAAATGAAAAATCCTCCTGGGACAAGAATTCTTGAAATATTATATAACGAAACATCATCATTAGTATGCTCTATAACATGATTTGCTATCACCGTATCTATATTTAGCAAATTAAATCTACCATCAATCTCATAGTTCATATCTAACTTCTCAACAATAACCTTTGGGATGCTGAAATTCTTCTTAAGTATCTTTAAAAAACTATCATCTGCATCTGTCAAGATTACAAGATGAGCTTTGCTAGAAATAAGAAAATCAGCAAATATACCAATGCCCGCCCCAACCTCAAGAACTACATTCCCAATAAATGGCTTTATCTCTCTTTCAAAAATATTTCTCTTGTAGTTTCTAGCAAAGGATAGAGATTTTAAAGCTTTCAAAGTGAAATCTCTATCAAACTCAAACACACCTTATAATTTAAAGTAAACCAAATGTTTTTTGGAAAATTTTCAAAGACACCATGTAATTTAAAAAATAAAAACATTTGATTCCTTATGATGAATTTATTGAAATACAAGATCTTTTTATCCTGCTATTATTTTCTATATAAATTGGGAATTAACAGATAATGAATATACAACTAACTGAGGGGTGTTCATAATTAAGCAAAAGTTTATCCTTACTCCCTCATGCTCCTATTACATGGATTAATTTTTTATAAAAATAACAAGAAGAGGTGATAGAATTATGAACACCCTTGATAAAATAGGTTATATTCTTTATAAGCATTCGCTTTGCAAATATTTATGGGTATTTAAAAATAGAATGAAGTGGAATATGTGAATTTCAGGAATAGAGTTTAAAATTATTAAAAAATGATTGAGAATTATGAACACTCCTCAATTAAATAACTGAAAGATTTTGGTAATTTAATTAGCTTCTCTTCTGTGCTTCTTTTAATCTTCTTACTCATCCAAGATTTTTAATCCTTAAATACCCTTGAATATGCTGACCTAATTTCTCACAGCTCTATTACCTCTAAAATTTTAGTATTCTTGCCTGTATCATTCATTTGGACCAAATGATTATTTGTTTTTCATTTTTTAGTGTTTTCTCCAACTCTTACAGTTCTCTTTTTTCTTCTTCCAATACTCTTTGAGTTTGTTCCCATGATCTCATCATATAGTAAAATCTGCTCATCAAATTATATAGATATATTCTAAAAGTCCAAAGTCCTAAAATCAATTGATAGAACATTGAATTGTATAGCTATCTCCACATAACAGCAAGGGAGAATTATGATATACTATATCGGCATTAGAAAATATTTTATCAGAAAGAGAATAATAAAAGAAACAAGAATTTTTGTCTTACATTTTATTTATCTACAGAGATAGAAGATTGAAGAAAAACTTGATAGAAATTGAATCCATGAGAGAACAGCAATATATCTGATCATATGCTACCAAACGCAGGATATCCCTATGAAGCAAGTAAAATTTGATGTAAAATTTGCTAGCATTCTACAAGAGTGATCAATGGTAAAAATCTAAAATGACAAACCGACACTCGAAAAAGAGTCAAGCGAAATATATCCAAAATGAATATTTAGATTATCCAAGGAATGATATCAAGTATTCTATTAGATGTCAAAATATATTTATGTGGATGAAAGATGAAACTATCTATAAATATACCAGAACTTATAATAATAAAAAAATAAATTTTTATATAACTTCTTGGTTGAACAAATTTATTATATCAGTTAAAATAAAATTGTGATGAGGATAAATATATTGGGAGGAGGATAAATACCTTAGGAACAAGATGATAAAGGATTTTGAAAAATAAGATGACAAAAGATTTTGAAAAGATTGAATACCGAAAACTGCCTAACCATGTTGCAATAATAATGGATGGGAACGGACGCTGGGCAAAAAAAAGAGGACTCCCCAGAATAGAAGGACACAGAATGGGAGCAAAATCTGTAGAAGATGTCGTTGAAACTTCACGAAGGATTGGAATAAAATATCTTACGCTCTATTCTTTTTCCAAAGATAATTGGAAAAGACCAAAAGATGAAGTTGAAGGGCTTATGCAACTACTAAAAGAATACCTGATAAAAGAGAGAAAAAAAATGAAAGATAATGGGATAAAGTTTTGTGTCATAGGAAACATAGAGGACCTACCCCAAGACATTATCAGAGAAATAGAAATAACAAAAGAATATACATCAGACTGCAAGTATATGAATCTTTACCTTGCGTTAAGCTACTCTGGTAGAGAGGAAATAATTAAAGCAGTTCGTAAATCTATTCAAATGTTTAAAGAAGGTAAAATCATTGATGAAAAACACATCACACAAGATTTGTTAGGCAATATGATGGAAATTCCAGATGTTGACTTACTTATAAGAACCTCTGGTGAAATGAGAATATCTGATTTTTTACTTTGGCAAATCGCTTATGCGGAATTATACTTCACAAAAAAACTATGGCCAGATTTCAGAGGGGAAGACCTTATCAAAGCAATACTTTGGTTTCAAAAGAGAGAAAGAAGGTTTGGTTTGACCTCGGAACAAATTTCTACCTAATTATCTTATCCTTTATCTTCTCAAAGATTATCTCAGCTGCCCATCTGTGACCAACTTCATTCCAGTGTCCATCACATTCAAAAACCGTCATCTCGTCTGTAAATTCCGCCCTCTTGCGAAAATCATACAATAAGGGTATATACTCTAAACCCAATTCTTCTGATATCCTCTCAAGAATCTTTTCCTTCTTATAAATATCATACTCCGGATTATTGTGTATCGGAGTTTCCTTCATTAGTGAATCATGCACAGTATAACCCTCTGTTGCAGAAACAAGAACGTATCTGGCTCCAAGCTCCTTTGAATACTCAACTATCTTTTTAATCAATTCTTTCTGCCATTCCCATAACCACTCCGTATAATCATCATAACGAACCTTAAGATGACCGAAATCTTCATATACACTCACATCCCCTGCCCGCTTCCACAACAACATTGTTTTATACCGGGAATATAGAGTGTGAATAAAACGTAAAGAAGCAAATTCATTCAAAAACTTAATTTTGATATAGAACTTGATTCGCTCCCTCCAAGGTCCAATGGCTCCATACCCACGAGCCTTTGCTAAAATATGCTTTATAATTTCGTAATCTCCACTTCTAAACATACTCAAAAGATCCTCCTTACTTAAATCAGGATATATCAAATTCTTGAGGAAGAAAATATCATCGTCTCTTATATCATTATACACAAAGAGATCTATAATCATATCAGGTTTAAACTGTTCAGCATATTCAATAAGATAAAGTAAAGAACTCAGTCTACCACCTCCCCCAACTCCAAAATTCAAGACTTCAAACTTTCCATTAAAATATGAGTTCAACTTCTCTTCTAAAATGTAGTGAAAAGTTTTATCACACGGAACCTGAACAGCTTCAACATAAGAATCTCCAAGAACTACAATCCTATAAACTCCTGAAGGCTTATTATGAAAGTAGTCCTTACATGAATGAAATCCCAAGTTATTTATCCTTAAACGATTCTTCAAACACGGATTCACCGGAGGATAAACATATTCATAAATCCCAGGTTTATGTACCACCAAATTTGTTTTCTTATCTACCATAGCATAACTTGGAGATCTATAACCTCGCAAGCGCAAGTATATCTCAAGAACTACAAGAAAAATGAAAAAACCTAAAAACAAAAGGAAAAAAAAACTCACAAAAGTCTTCCTTGAGAATTTCATAGGGTCTATTAAATTACCAAAAATTTAAGCCTTTCTATAGATTTTATTCCTTATTCAGCTCGTTTCTCAAAAAGTTTTGGAATTCTTCCCATAAAGGTTGATTATACATCCTGACAGGATAAAGCAATGCTTTTCTCCTTTCAAGGAATTGCTCTTTCATTGGCACCCCATCCTCTTTCTCTATAATCTTTAAGACTTTTTTGAGACAAAGGATTCCGTTGCAAAGGTTATCACAAGCCCATGTTCTTCGCGAAACATCATCTACAGTCTGCGCCATCTCTTCTTTTATAGCCCACTTTATCTCACCTTCAAAAACTTTTGCGCAATTGCAGACCATCTCACCAAAACCATATTTTTTAATAAGTTCTTTTGATTTACCTCCATACTTCTTTACGAGAAAATAAGCTATATCTTCGGGGACAAAAAACTCTGTAGTTATCTCATCTACAAGGCGAGCAGTAAATTTCTCAAAGTTCTTACCTATCTCATTTTCTCTTGCTTCCTCTGCCCCCCAGAGAGGAACAGAAGATGTCATACTTTTCTTGTTTATCCCAAGCTTCTTACACACATAATCAGAAACCATCTCACTCAATAGCCTATAGCTTGCAAGCTTACCACCCGAAACATTTATAAAACCGTTCTGATCTTCTATTTCAAGCTCCCTTGTTATTTTATCTTCATTTTTTCCATAAACATACGGGGTAGGACGAAGGCCAACTTTTGTTGAAAAAGGTTTTAAACTTCTTATGTTTGGAATAAACTTTTCAGCTGAATGTAAAAGATATTCAACTTCATCCCTTAAAATATCAATATCATCTGGGTCTCCAAAAAAATCATCATCTGTTGTCCCAAGAATCGTTCTATCTTCTAACGGGACAAAAAGGAGATATCTTCCATCAATAGCAAGAAAACTTAAAACAGTATTCAAAACTTTCCCGGGGAAAACTATGTGTATTCCTTTGGTTGGCCTTAGTCTATTTCTATTTTTATCTGGAAAATCTTTTGTTGAGAAGACATTCCTGACAACTTTATCAATCCAAGGACCGGAAGAATTTATAAGAATTTTAGATCTCACCTCAACTTTTTGTTTCGTAAGTTTGTTATGGGCAATCACCTCTATAAGATCTCCATTTCTCTTTGCAGAAACTACTTCTGTGTGATTATATATTTTTGCTCCTCTTTCTCTTGCAGATAAAGCATTGACAAGGGCCATCCTTTGGGGATCTACTATATATTCCTCAATCAGTATACCACCATTTTTTGCTCTAACTGCCCCACCCGTTATGTTTAATATATCTTCTGGTGTAAGCCTTTTATGTGACATAGCATATCTCTTTCTTGCAAAAATATCATAAACACTCATATATATATCAAAAAGTTCTAACATAACTCCAGAATTCTGTAGAACAATAAAAGGCCTTCTTGAAAGCATATATGGAAGAATCCAAGTAAGTACTCCAGCCTCTTTTGAAGATTTCTCCGTAACACCTATATCATGGATAATGTATCTTGCACCACCATGAACCATACTTGAAGAAGCCCAAGTAGTCGCCCAACCAAAATCCTCCTTCTCAAAAAGAACACATCTTACCCCCCTCAATGATAAATCCCAAGCAATCCCAACTCCATTTATACCACCTCCTATTATCGCAACATCATAAAAGTCCATATCATTCATAATAAAACTTTTAATAAATCAGTAAAATTTTTGACTAAATAGTTGATCATCAAAACATTTCCTGCAGATAGTGAGTATGTATGAGATTTTCACAGAAAACTGATATGTAGAAAAAAGATGTGTTGTAAAATAGAAAAACTGCTTTGTTGCAAACATAGTTAAACACTTTGATTATTGGAAAATAGATGGAAACTTTTAAATCTCTTTGCATATCAGACTTTAT
>CAZRNR010000030.1:0-24904 GCA_964601505.1 uncultured bacterium
GCTGAGGCTCAAAGGAAGACAGAGGAGAGGCTAAATGAGCTTGCTGAGGCTCAGAGGAAGACAGAGGAAAGGATGGCCAAATTTGATGAGAGAATAACAAATCTTGAAGAAGCTATAAAACAACTTGCTGAGGCTCAAAGGAAGACAGAGGAGAGGCTAAATGAGCTTGCTGAGGCTCAGAAGAGGACTGAAGAGAGAATAAATGAACTTGCTGAGGCTCAAAGGAAGACTGAAATTGAGATACAGAACTTGATAAGATCACAAAATGAGATGAAGGAGGAGTTAAGATCTATCAGAAAGGAACTTGGAGGACTTTCAAGGAGCTTTTCCTATGCTTTTGAGAATGAAGCTTTCAGAGCTCTACCTGCTTTCCTTGAAACAAACTTTGGTATAAAGCTAAAAAGAAGGTTGATCAGGGAAGAGATAGGCGGTAAGGAGATAAACATCTTTGGAATAGGTGAAAAGGATGGTAAGGAGGTGATAGTTGTAGGTGAAGCTAAGGTAAGGCTTGAGGAGATCAGAGAAGGAGTTTTTGAGGATTTAGATGATAAAGTAAATGCAGTAAGGCAGGAGTATGGTGAGAGTATGGAAATAATAAAGATTCTCATAACACATCATGCAACAAAGGGGTTTTTAAATATAGCAAGGCAGAAAGGAGTTATAGTTATTCAAAGCTTTGAATGGTAAGATTTCCGAAGTTGCAGGATATCAGTTCTTAGAAATATTCTGACATTTCTTACTGTAGCGGAACTCAGAGGCTTTCCAAAAGTTACTTAAAATAGTATAGAGAAGATTTAGTTTTTATTTGAGATATAATTTAGTTTTGCAAAGAAGCAGACATGAATCATTTTACAACACATTCATGCTTTTTGTATCATAATTTATCAGGAAAGTTTGCTGCGTTTTAATAAGAAACTAACTTATTCAAGATGCAGAGTTTAATTGAAGTAACACAGTCCAAAGGTCTCAAGAATCCCCCTGAAGGTAAGAACTACCTTTACTATGAGCAGAGCCTTTATTTGAAGCAACATCAGGATAATCCGGTTATGTGGTACCCATGGTGTAGGGAAGCTTTTGAGGCTGCTAAAGAACAGAACAAACTTATATTCATCTCTATAGGATACTCAACGTGTCATTGGTGTCATGTAATGGAAAGGGAAAGTTTTTCTAATCCTGATATAGCGAAGCTTATGAACGAGGTTTTTGTATCTATAAAGATTGATAGGGAGGAAAGACCCGATCTTGACAGGATATTTATGCGTATATGTGAGATAACGTCGGGTAATTGTGGATGGCCTCTTAATTTGATTTTGACTCCAGATGGTCTTCCTATATTTGTTGCTACATATATACCTCCGGAAACTAGGCGGGGATTGATAGGTATGAAGGAACTAATCCAAAACATAAGAAAGCTTTGGGAGACGGAACGGGAAAGATGTATTTCTGTTGGAAATAAGATAATTTCGGCTCTGCTTGATGTAGAAAAGCAGATCTTAAAAAAGACTTCAGATGTTCAGATATCGCAGGAAATCCTGATATATGCTTTTGAGTCCATTAAAAGGCTCTTTGACCCTGAATTTGGAGGTTTTGGTGATAATATGAAGTTCCCTAATCCTTCAGTTTTATATTTCCTTTTGAGATTTTATTCCAGAACTCGGAATAAGGAAGCCCTTGATATTTTAGAGAAGACGTTAGATGAGATGAGATATGGTGGGATTTATGATCATATAGGCGGAGGCTTCCACAGGTATGCCGTTGAGAGAACTTGGACCATACCTCATTTTGAAAAGATGCTCTATGACAATGCTCAACTTATTGAGATCTACTCCGAGGCTTACCAGCTTACAAAAAAGGAAATATATAAGCAAACTGTTTATCATACAATTGAATACATTCTTGAGAACCTTTTTGATAAGAATTCTAACCTTTTTTATATAGCTCAGGATGCGGAAAGTGAGGGAGAAGAAGGCAAGTATTACCTTTGGGAATACGATGAGATAAAGGAAATTTTAGGAGAAAACATTGAGGTATTTGCAAGGTATTTTGGTATATCGCCATACGGAAGTTCCTATATTCTGGGAAGGAAAAATGTACTCAGAATATCTAACACACCCGATAAAATCATGCGGCTTTATAACTTAGGTCAGGAAGAATTTGATTGTTTGATTAAGAATTCTCTTCAGAAGCTTAAGGAAGCTAGAAGCAAGAGAGTTGCACCACATATAGATAAAAAGATCGCCGTTGATATCAATTCTCTTATGATAAAAGCACTTTCTAAAGCTTCCTTCATATTAAATGACAGAGATGTTTTAGATATAGCAAAAAAATCTGCTGATTCTATATTGTCAATATTCAAGGAAAATGGATGGATTCCTCATGTAATCTACCAAGATGGTAGCAAGATAAATGGATTGCTTGATGATTATTCGTTTTTTGCAGAGGCTCTTTTAGAACTCTTTTTTGCTTCCCAAGAGATCGAATATCTTTTGGATGCTAAGCTTATAATTGATCTTATGATTTCGAGATTTTACAATGATGGAGCTTTTTTCAATCAACCGAGAAATTCGGATTTTGTTTTTGTAAGGCAAAAAGATGCTTCTGATTCGGCTGTTCCCTCAGGAAATTCTGTAGCTTTATCTGCTCTTTTAAAGATTTATTCGATAACTAATGATATTAACTACCTCAAAATTGCCGAATCAACAATCCAAACATTTATCAATTCTGTTTTATCTTCTCCATTGTTTCATTCCTATTTCCTTTCTGCTATAGACCTTTATATTGGACAGAATTGCGAGATAGTTATATCTTCAAAAAACAAAGATGACATAGAAAGGTTTTTAGATGTTATAAGGGATATCTTTTTACCACAGAAAATGATCTTCGTCCTTACAGAAGAAAGCAGAAAAGAGTTTTCAAAGATCTCGGATTTTCTTGGAAACTTTCCAATATATGAAAAAGGTAAAGTTTGTATATGCTCTTCTTACGGATACTGTACAATTCCAACGGAGAATGTTGATGATCTTAAAAATACACTAAAAGATTTTGCATTGTATGTTCGTTAAAATTTTTCTCTGATTTCTGTTTTTTGCTTATTCATCTCTTAGGAGGTCAGTATATTTTTCTGATTTTTAGTTTTGGAAAATAGAATTTGAGAATTTCCTGCCATGAAAATCCTTCTTCTGCAAGTTTTTTAGCTCCCCACTGACAGAGTCCTACACCATGTCCCCATCCTCTTCCATAAAACTCTATTTCTTCATCTGATATTTCAAACTCAAAGAAGTTGCTTGGAAGTATATCTCTTATATCCTTATAGTATAGAACGTACATTATATCTGTGAAAAAGAATTTTAGAATTCTTCCGGCAGAAGATTTTTCAACATATATTTCACCTGATTTGCTTGAGATTTCTATAATTTTGCCATATATCGGATCCTCGAATCTCTTTGCTAACTTTTTCAAAAGATTGATATTTATTTTTCTTTTCCAAAAGAATAACGGTGAGTCGTAGCACTTTGAACACTTTACAGAGATTATTTCTTTGAATCTTGTGTCTCCCCCCCACATTTCCCAAGCATTTTCTGTTCTACCTCCGCAGGTTGAATGAAAAAATCCTGGAGCGATCGACCCGTCTTGAAATGTCAATACCCATCCAGCGGTTTCTCTTGAAAGTTCTGTTATCCTTTTAGAGTTTGTGCTTTTTTTCCATACTTGGTCCCTCGTGTCACTTTTGAGTTTCTTGCGTTCATTTTGGTGTATGTATAGAGCATAGGAGCGAGATACTACTGCTTGAGCTTTTATCACCTCATCTGGCCAATTTTCTGATATCTCACCTTCTAATACCCCGGGAATGTATTCTTCTACATCGATCTCATAATCTTTACCATCTTTTTGAATAATTAATTTCTTATCAAATAAGAATAAAAACGTTGCGAGAATTAACATTTGTCTTGTATAAAGAATTTTAAAAACACAGTGTTGTCAGTTTAGTTGGTGCGAATTATAGGAAAATAGATTAGTGTGTTGGAATATAAACAAGAGATTATATCATCTTAAAATAACACGGAATTTTTGAATCATAAGGGGTTTGGGAAACAAGATAAGGAGACATGGGAATTTAATTTAGCTGGTGTAAGCGATGATCTTTTCCAAGATATTCTAAGATGAAATTGCTATTTTTGGCTCACACATAAGGTTTTATCTATTTTTCTCTTTGTTTTGGCTTTTTGAAAACTTGCATAAAGCTGATATTATTGTTTTAATCTAAATTCTTATGACTGAGCAGATATCTTATGATCTCTTGCGTCAGATATCAGACACGATAAAGATTCTTTCTATAGATATGGTGGAGCGTGCGAAATCCGGTCATCCAGGTGCTCCCATGGGGCTGAGTGATATAGCTGCGGTTTTATGGAGCAAATTTATAAAGGTTTGCCCTGAAAAACCAAGGTGGCAAAATAGAGATAGATTTATTTTGTCTGCTGGACACGCAAGTGCTCTCTTATATTCCGTTCTTCATCTTGCTGGCTTTGATATAAAAAAAGAAGATCTTATGAACTTCAGACAATGGGCAAGTAAAACCCCAGGGCATCCTGAGTATAACCCGGATCTTGGTATAGAGACTACCACTGGACCACTTGGGCAAGGATTTTCTGTAGGTGTCGGTATGGCTATAGCCCAAAAAATAATGAAGGAAATTTTCAATAAAGATGAGTTCAAGATAGTTGATCACTACATATACGGAATTGTGAGTGATGGAGACCTTATGGAAGGTATATCATATGAATCAGCCTCAATTGCTGGACATCTTGGACTCGGTGAGATAATATACATATATGATTCAAACCGAATAACAATAGATGGTCCTACCAGTATAACATTTTCTGACGATATAAGGAAAAGATTTGAGAGCGTCAATTGGCATGTTCTTGAAATAGATGGACATGATTTCAGAATGATTGAGGATGCGATTGAGGAGGCAAGAAACGAAAGAACAAAACCATCTTTGATCATCGCACATACGAAAATAGGTAAAGATAGTCCAACAAAAGAAAGTACAAATAAGTGTCATGGAGCTCCTCTTGGAGAAATTGAGGTGAGAGCTGTTAAGCAAAAACTAGGATGGACTCTTGAACCTTTTGAGGTCCCGGAATCTGTAAGAACATTCTTTGATATGAAAAGAAAGAAATGGAAACAAGAGTATGATAAATGGGAAAAAGGACTTATGATGTTTGCTGAAAAGTATCCAAAGCTTTATGAAAAATGGAATCTTTATCTATCAAAAAATATCCCCAAGGAAATTTGGTCACTTATTCCAAAATATGAAGCTGGAAAGAAAATAGCAACGAGGATTGCATCAGAGGAATTCTTACAGATTTTGGCAGATAAGGTTGAAAACTTAGTTGGAGGATCTGCTGATCTTGCTGAATCTGTTAAAACGACTATGAAGAAGTATTCTTTCATTTCGCGTGATAATTTTTCAGGGCGTAATATTCATTTTGGTGTCAGAGAACATGCAATGGGTGGAATACTTAACGGTATATCCCTATATGGAGGCTTTATACCATACGGGGGAACATTCTTGGTTTTTTCTGATTATATGAGACCAGCTATAAGGATAGCATGCCTCACTGGAGCGAAGGTCATTTATCTTTTCTCACATGATAGTGTTTTTTTAGGTGAAGATGGTCCGACGCATCAACCCGTTGAGCATCTTACATCTTTGAGAGCTATACCTAACCTTGTTGTAATAAGACCTGCTGATGCAAATGAAGTCCCTTATGCTTGGTTAATTGCCCTTGAACAAGACAGACCTACCGCTATAATACTCACAAGGCAGGAAGTGGAAGTTATAGATAGAAATAAATATTCAGATCCTTCTCTGATAACAAAAGGAGGATATCTGATCGGAAAGAATGGATCAAAACCCGATGTTCTTATTATATCCTCTGGTTCAGAAGTTTCCCTTTCTCTGAAGGTTCATGAAGAACTTGAAAAGATCGGAGTGAGATCTTGGGTTGTGAATTTAGCTTCTTGGGAAATCTTTGATGAGCAAGATTTGGAATATAGAAACTCGGTTATACCTCCCGATGTGAAAAAACGTGTAATTATAGAAGCTGGTTCTTCCTTTGGATTCGCAAAATACGGAGGGGAAAATCCACTTTATATTACCGTTAATAATTTTGGATATTCCGCACCAGCTAAGGTTATTCAGGAAAAGCTTGGATTTACACCAAAAGATATATTGCAGAAAATAATAAATTATTTGAAATCATAGAAAGGAAATGGATTTATTCCTGAAAAATTACAGATCATTAAAAAAACAATTTTATATAAAGCAATTTTATATTTTTTCATCTACTTGATACTTATCTTATGATTTTTGTCTTTTGCAATTTTTGACTTTAGAGATTTATTTTTTATGATGATTGTTATTATTTGTGAGGTGGAATTCTGATGAGATGGTTTTTGATCTCTTTGGTACTAGGAGGATTAGGGGTTTTGATTCCTATCTGGTATATTTCAGGCAGTGTCTCTCCTAAGTATAAAAAGTCAGTTGTTCAATATGATCCAATTACTGCAGAACTGGAGTATAGACAAGAAAAGGTTCAAGCTATAAAAGAAAAAATTAAGGATATAGAAGTTGATAAAAAGGTTCAAGAGATTTTAGATAAACTTGAAAAGCCTCAGTTGAAAGATCTGAATAACAAGCTTCTAGAGGAACTTAAAAGTCTGGTCCCCACGGAACAGTTAAACGGTTTAGAAGCTTTGATTGAGGACCTAAGGATTGTCTGGGAACCAGACCAAAGGAAAGTTGAAATTGGGAAGAACTATTATAAAAACTATTGTATGACATGTCATGGTTTTGAGGGAGATTCACTCCCAGTTACTCCAGAGGGATTAAGAGCTGATTTAGGTTATCCGATTTTTGCAAGGGATTTCACAGGGAAGTACCATAGGGATGGGAAGGTGGTTTTCAAATATGCCTCCTCATTTGCTGGAGAGATGGCGTCAGATAATGATCTCAAAAAGATAATAAAAGAGGGTCTTCCTGGAACTCCGATGCCTGGGTATCCATACCTTACAGATAGTGAGATTGATTACATACTGGAGTATATAAAGTCATTAAACCATCGTTGGAAGTTTTATAAGGGACGAGAGAGGATGTATCCTACGCCCCCAACGGATCTTGATCAGAGAGTAGAAAGTGGTAGGCAGACTTTTCAGTCAATTTGTATTGCTTGTCATAGAAATCCAGAACAAGGTGAGGAGCCACTTGAGCAACCTCTTGCATGGTATAAATTTGACAAGGATGGAAAGATATTGAAGGATGAATTCCAGACTGTAAGAGCAAGATATTTTGGAAAGGAGCCATTACGCAGGGGGGAGCCTGAGGAGATATTTGTAACTATACAGGAGGGAATAGCTGGTTCCACCATGACTCCATGGAGACATATTGGTGAAGAAAAAATATGGGATCTTGTTGCTTATGTAATTTACCTACAACAACAAGGAGGAAATAGAAATGCTTCCCGTTGATATATCTTCGCATGGATATCTTGTGGATAGGGTTATAAAGATTGTCTTAATCGGGATTGTAATAATAGGAATTTTTTCTTTTTCAGTACTCATATATATGCTTTGGGCTTTCAGAAGAACTAAAAATCCAAATCCTCTCCCAGATGTTCCTCCTCTCCTAAAAAAAGTTGTACTTATAGATTATGCGATGATAGTATTTGATATTTTGCTCCTTGTGATAAGTTCCTATGCATGGATTTTCTTTTTCGTGAGACCGGCTGACAAGATAAAACAAGAGATTGTTAGAAAAGGAGAAAACTATATTGATGTAAAAGCTATAGGAAGACAGTATTTCTGGACATTCCATTATCCTGGGAAGGATGGGAAATTCGGCACATCAGATGATTTTAAGCTTGGAAATCTTCTGGTTGTTCCTCAAAATTCTAATATTTTTGTTGAAGTAGAATCAAAAGATGTTCTTCATTCTTTTTTTGTTCCATCTGCTCGTATGAAGTATGATGCCATTCCGGGGAGAAAAACTCGGGTCTGGTTTAAACCTGTTCAAGTAGGAGAATACGAGATAGTTTGTGCTGAACTCTGTGGAGCTATGCACTATAATATGAAAGCTATACTAAAAGTTTTACCTCCTCAAGAGTATGAGGATTGGTTGAAAAATCCATTAAAAATTGCCAAAGGTCAAGATTTATTTGATACATTGGTAAGGAGGTAGATTGACAATGACGGAGGAGCACGCTCACGAACAAAGTTTTATATCAAAATATGTTTTTTCAAAGGATCATAAGACTATAGGTAAGCAGTATCTTATAACTGGTATTTTTATGGCTATCTTTGGTGGGGTTTTAGCTGGCCTTTTCAGAACAAATCTCGCTTCTCCTGGTTTTCTTACTCACGAGCAGTATAATGCGCTTGTGACTTATCACGGAGCTATTATGTTCTTTTGGGTTGCAATGCCTATACTTTTAGGTGGATTTGGAAATATTCTTATACCTCTTATGATTGGTGCGCGAGATATGGCTTTTCCGACGCTTAATATGCTCTCATACTGGACATTCTTCGTTTCAACGGTTGTTTTGATCCTTTCTATGTTTGTTCCGGGCGGAGGATTCTCAGGTGGTTGGACAATATATCCACCTCTTTCTGCAAATCCGGAAGTTTTTATGGGGTCTCAGTTGGGGACTGTTTTATTCCTTTTAGCGGTAGCTCTTGAGTTTGCTTCAATGCTTATGGGGGGAGTTAATTTTATAACTACGATCTTTGTAATGAGGGTCAAGGGGCTTAGTTTCATGAAGCTACCTATTTTTATTTGGATGGAACTTATCGCTTCTTTATTGTTTCTATTTTCTGTCACTCCACTTATTGCAGGGGCTATAATGCTTTTACTTGATATTCTGCTTGGAACTCACTTCTTCAGGGTGGAAGCTCAAAAAGTTGGAGATCCTGTTTTGTGGCAACACCTCTTTTGGTTTTTTGGACATCCTGAGGTTTATGTCATACTTTTCCCAGCACTCGGGATACTTTATGAAGTTTTCACAACATACAGTAGAAGACCTGTTTTTAGCTACAAAACCGTTGTTTATTCCACAATAGTTGCTGGAGTTTTAAGTTTTATTGTTTGGGCGCACCACCAGTTTGTTGCTGGGATAAACCCAATCTCTGCTATGGCTTTCTCATTAACCACGATTTTGATCTCTATTCCTTTTTCTATGCAACTTGTTGTTTTGGGACTCACGATCGCTGGAGGTTCAATAAGATTTACGCCAGCATTTATTTTTGGTATTTCAGCATTTGCAATGTTTGTAATAGGAGGCTTAACTGGTTTGCCTCTTGGAGCTGTCGCAGCTGATATATATTTCCATGACACATATTTTGTAGTCGCTCACTTTCACTACACTGTTTTTACAATAGCTGTCCTGAGCACAATATCGGGAATTTATCATTGGTTTCCTAAAATGTTTGGTAGGAAAATAAATGAGACTTTTGGGAAGATACACGCTTTTTTAACCCTTGTTTTTTACAATGGTTTTGCTTTCCCGGCATTCTTTCTCGGATTGGCGGGTCATCCAAGAAGATATTATACCGCGTTGGAGCTTGGTTACCTTCGGAAATATCAGTGGGTTCATGAGTTTATGACCATATCCGCGATTTTGCTCATCGCTACGCAGATTGTTTTTCTTTTTGTTTTCTTCTATAGTATATTCGCAGGAAAGGAGGAGAAAGAACCGAATCCCTGGAAATCAACTACATTGGAATGGCTTACTCCTTCTCCTCCTCCACATCTGAACTGGGGAAGTTATGTTCCAGTGGTTGAAAACGAACCTTACGAGTATGCTAAAAACGGTAGAGATTTTATACCACAGGGAAGGTTAGTTGAAATAAAGAAGAAGGAGGTGTAAGTTTAATATGAGTTCATCTGAAACGAGAGTTGAGGAAATAGAACATAAAGAATATTATGAGAGTTTTTCTGTTCCTTTCCAAAGATTTGGTTTTTGGGTTTTTCTATCAGGAGAGATAATAATACTTGGTGGCCTTGTCGCAGCAGCAATACTTTTCAGATTAAGCTATCCGAATTGGTTTGAAAGCTCAACTTATACAAATGTTATTATATCTTCTATAAACACTTTTGTTCTTCTGACAGGAAGTCTAACAGCAGTATTGGCTCACAAGAATGCTGTAGATGGAAAATGGGATAAGGTTCAACTTTTCCTTGGACTTACTGCTTTAGCTGGACTTACGTTTATTAGCATAAAATTTATAGAGTACTCAAGAGAAATTCATCATGGTTTTGTGCCAAGCAAAGATGTTTTCTGGATGTTTTACTATGGAATTACTGGGATTCATGGAGCGCATGTTCTTGCCGGGACCTTCATAATACTTGGCGTTATGCTTTTTTTGAAAAAGAAAAAACTTGTTGAGGCAGTTGAAAATGCTGGTCTTTACTGGCACTTTGTTGATATAGTTTGGCTTTATATTTTCCCTCTTTTCTACCTTACATAAAGGAGGAAAAAAGAATGCAAAAGCAGGGCCATAGACATCCACCTTATGTCGGTATATACTTTATACTTTTGGTCCTTACAGCCGCATCTATACTGGTATCTTTTGTTGTGCATAGAGAGGCTGCCCCGCCTTTTGTCTTTACCCTGAGCACTGTGAAGGCTGCTCTTATAGCTCTATTCTATATGCATCTGAAGTATGAAGGTAGGTATGTAATAGCTCTTGCATTAATCCCACTTATTGTGTTCGCTGTTGTGCTATTTGCTCTAATGCCAGATATAATACCATATCAAAAAATGTGATATCACTAGAGGTTGATATTAACCCCGAAAGAAATCCTTGTCTCTCCTGCTTTTGTAAAGTTGTATATCCAGTTAGCGTAAAAATCTGAACAAATTTTCTTTATCAAGTAGCTCAAAAGTATGCTTAATTGAATTGGTTTTAGTTGATCTAAAAAAGAGTATAAGGTTAAACTTGGTTGAATCCTTAAGTCTGAAAAAATGAAGTTTGCTCTATATATGGGAAATAATTCAGGTCTTTCCGCTTTACCTCTGAAATATGGTGCTTGGTTTGAAAATAATATCCCAATATCATTCCTTATCATCTGATTCCTTGAGATGAAAATATCAGATGATAACCAAAATTGTGAAAGGAATTTTTCTTTATATAAGGAATTCCTTATAACTATGTCCAATGCTGTTGTTGATAGAATTATCCCTGAGTCGGAAAAGATGGAAAAAATGTTTCTATTATATGTTCCGCCGACTGATAGAAATGTGTCCATTCTTCCAAATATTATGCGTGTTCCAAGTTCAGGTATTGTTCCGAAATGTGAGAAATCTGGGCTGAATAGACTTAATCCGATATGTGTGAAAAATGTATCAATGCTTTTTGAGTATGAGAGAGAAAATATCAAAGGATAAAGAAAATCTTCGGAGAAAAGATATAGATGTGCTTCGTATGGGAAAAAAATAATACTTTCATCTATTTCTTTCTTGTTTTTGACTAATTTTCCAGAAATCCTGAATCCATCACTAGAATAAAGAAACTTCGCGAGCGGAGAAAAATTTTTACCTGTATATGAAATATCTCCTATACCTCCGGCAGATATAGAAATATCTTGGAGATCATATGTCAAAATTAATTCGGAAAAGCTCTCCCCTCTTGTGAGAAATTCAGAAAAGATATAAATATAGTTAGAGACGGAAATATTTCTTCCTTCTTTCAGAAAACTTTCCTGCTGGATCATGGTAAATGCTTTCCCAGCAGATTCAATATTTGCAGGTATGTTCTGGATGAAATCTCTTGTAAATATATCGCCATATGATGATATATGATAAGATTTCCCTCTGAATAGAAATTCGTGTCGTAATTCAAATATATTTGGATTTGCATACTTTGCCCTGAATGAGAAATCCTCTCCAGAAAAATTTATCCCTCCAAGAAGAATCCTATTTCTTTGAAAGAAAATTGACGAGAAGGAAAAATCAAAATCTTCAATCGGGAAAAAATACTCAATACCTAATATTGTTCTGTTCCTTTTAGATATTGAGAATACCGGATTCATCAACCCGGGAGATCTACCATAGCTATCAACTTTTTCTGGTGCGAAGAAAACTGGTATTTCAAAATTAAGAATTTTGATTTTCGGATTTTTTATGCTGATCCTTTGATTCTGAAAATTTATTGATTCTGAAAATATTCCACCTTTTGGGCATGTTAGACCACATAGGGATAAGCACACTCCACTTATCTGCAGCCTACTAAATTGTATCTCACTATGTTCAGCTTCAAAATATCTTCCAAGAAAATAACCACGAATCTTTTCAGTTTCTATTTTTACACTTTCTACTGAAAAATAAATTTTCTTATTCCCAAGAATGACTTGGAAATCTTTTTTAAGGTTTTCTATTGTTAGTTTTTCACATCTCAGCGTAAGGTCATTTAGATACAGGTTCGTATTATTCATTACTGGTAAATCATTTAGAATTATCAAGATTAGTTTTTCAATCACTTTTTGATATCTGCGGCTATTATTTGTGTATAAGCTAACTCTTCTTCACCTTGAAAAGCTTTACATTTGAAGAACCATATATTCATCTTCCTTGATTCAAATTCTGATCTTATGAGAATTCTTGTTGGGGGGATTATAGGCTTTTTGAATCTGGCTTCTTTTACACCAGCTAAAACAAATGCTTTGTTTTTGAGCTCTTCAAAGGAAAGCAGAACAAGTAAAGCACAGCTTTGAGCCATAGATTCTATGAGTATTACACCAGGCATTATTGGATTTGAAGGAAAGTGATCCTTATACCAAAAGTCTTTTTCTGAAACATCTTTGTATGTTATTATAGATTTCCCTTTTTCAAGCTGAAGGATACCATCCACAAGAATAAAATCCTTACCGTGTGGCAATACTTCATGTGGGCTCGGAAACATAAAATTGTTTTAGCAATTTCTCTGTAAGTTTTTATTTTATTCTTGATTTTTCCCACTCTTGATTTTTCCTATATGCTTAAGTCATTTCATATATGAAAACTTTTCAGGGGACTCACATATTCTTGCCTGAGTGATGTAGTGCCTTTTAGGTATACTAAAATACGTAGCTTTTAAAGTTCCAAACCTGTAGGAGGATATTTTCCTAAATCTAAATATTGTATATATATCATAGATATGAAGAACGAGGATTATTGAATTTGTAAGGCTTTGGGTGATTTTATAGGGAAATGTTATTTTGCAGAGAGCATGCGAGAGGATCATTTCTCATAAATCTTAGGCATTTCAACAAAGTATTATAAACTCTAAATCATGAAGAATTACAAACGATTGTAATTTCTGTTGGCAATATGTTCAATTCTCGAAAAAGTGCTAATTCATTTCCTAAAATTTTCCATTATAACTCTTAAGCTTCTCTTTGCCTTGAGTCCTTTTCTATAAAGAACGGTGAGATGGGAAATATTGTAAGAAATACAAAATCAATTTATATCCAAGAAATCCAATGTTCAAAAAAATTAATTAAGGGAGTATTCGTTATCATTTATAATTTGTTTGTATTTTTGAAGTTTTCACTTCTATTTTTACCATCTTTTTTTAATCTCATTCCGCACTTTGGGCATTTTCCCGGATTTTTGCTGACATAATCAGGATGCATCGGACAGTAGTATTCATCTTGTTTTTCTTCCTGAAGTTTCATACCACATATTGGACATTTCCCAGGATTATCTCTGACAACTTCTGGATGCATTGGACAAACATATCTTTTGCTCAACTGTTCTTTTTCTTCATTTTGAGCTTCGTAAATTTGAGCCTCTATTGTATCTTTGTATCCTAAAGTGAAGATCAGAAGGGATAGTATTATTAATAGTTTGGTTTTCATGTTTATTATTTTAATGGGATTTTTTAATTTCGTGGTTTTTGTTGATTCATCTTTTAGCTATCTCTTTGCTCTTCCAGATGAAGTATATGGATGGATATACGATGAGTTCCATCAGAAAAGACGATATTATTCCTCCGAGCATAGGAGCTGCTATTTTTTTCATCACATCTGCGCCTATTTCATGTGTTTGGGACCACATTATTGGTAAGAGACCAAATACAAGCGTAAGAGCTGTCATAAGTTTTGGCCTTATGCGTTTGACTGCACCATGATGTATAGCGTTTTTCAGGTCTTCCAATGTCATCATTTTCCCTTTGTTTTTTTTCATATCTTCATATGCGAGATCTAAGTAAAGTAGCATAAAGATACCTGTTTCAGCATCAACTCCCAAAAGAGCAATTACCCCACACCAAACAGCCAAAGATATATTGTAATCAAGTAGAAAAAGGGTCCAAGCAACTCCAGTAAGTGAAAAAGGAACAGCAAGCATAACAATGAATGTCTTTACATAAGACCGCGTGTTAAGGTAAAGAAGAACAAAAATTATAAATATCGTGAGTGGAACAACAACCATCATCTTGTCTTTGACCCTTTCCATATATTCATACTGACCTGTGAAGGATAATGAGTATCCTGCCGGTAGCTTTAGGTTTTCTCTTAAGACTTTCTTTGCTTCTTCTACATAGCTTCCTATATCTCTTCCTACAACATCAATATGCACAAATCCAGCAAGACGACCATTTTCATTTGTTATTGTCCCTGGTCCCATTTTGAACTCAATATCTGCTATCTGAGATAGCGGTATTTGATATCCATTCGGTGTTGGAATATAGATTCTCCTGATGGCTTCTATGTCTTCTCTATAGTCTCGAAGATACCTGATATTTATTGGATACCTCTCTCTTCCCTCAACCGTGTAGCTTATGTTCTGGCCACCAATTGCGGACATAATTATCATCTGAACATCTTCTATGGTTAGACCATATCTTGCTATCTCCTCTCTTTTGGGTTTTATATCTAAAAAGTATCCACTCACTGTTTTATCTGCATAGACTGATCTCGTGCCTTTGATTTTTGGCAGAATTTTTTCTATCTCTCTCCCTATTTCTTCGATCTTTTTTAGGTCATCTCCATAAATTTTTATGCCCATAGGTGTTCTGATACCTGTTGAGAGCATATCTATTCTAACCTTTATAGGCATTGACCACGCATTGACCTGACCGGGAAGCTGTAGTTTCTGATCCATTTCCTGTATTAATTCTTCCCACGAGATTCTATCTGGCCAGATCAACCGGAATGGACCCTTTAAAAACTCAGGTAGGAAGCAATACCATCTTTCTTTGTGTCTCCATTCATTCTGTGGTTTCAGAAGAACAACTGTTTCCATCATAGATAGGGGGGCGGGATCAGTGGAAGTTTCAGCTCGTCCTGCTTTCCCGAAAACTGTTAAGACTTCCGGAAAAGTTTTTAGTATCTTGTCCTGAATCTGGAGTAATTTTGTCGCTTCAGTGATTGAAATTCCAGGAAAGGTTGTAGGCATATATAAGATTGAACCTTCGTTTAAAGGCGGTAGGAATTCTTTTCCAAGTCTTAAAAAGACTGGCGTGGATATAGCTAAAGTTAAAAATGCCGATGAAACTATCAGATATGGTCTTTTCAAGGTGAAATCAATAACTGGAGTGTAAATCTTGAATAGAAATCTTGATATGGGATGTTTTTCCTCTGATAAGATTTTCCCGACCAAAACAGTATTTATGATTTTGCTCAAAAAAATTGGTCTGAAGTTATAATAATCTAATCTTGTCAAGGACATCCTTATTGCTGGGTCAAGTGTGATCGCTAAGATTGCAGCAAAGAGCATAGATAAGTTTTTTGTGTAGGCTAAAGGTTTGAAAAGACGTCCTTCAATTTCTTCAAGGGCAAAAATTGGTATAAACGACACAGCAATGATTAGAAGAGAGAAAAAAGAAGGAGTTCCAACTTCTTTAATTGAGTTTATAAGTATTTGATGGTAGTCTTCCTTTCTCCCACCTTCTTCCCATGCAGATAGTTTCTTGTGAGCATTTTCAACCATCACAATTGCTGCATCAACCATTGCTCCTATAGCTATCGCTATGCCTCCTAACGACATTATGTTTGCTGTAACTCCTATATACCGCATCGGGATGAAGGAAATCAAAACAGCTATAGGTAGAGTTATTATCGGAATTATCGCAGATGGTATATGAAGAAGGAAGATCAGAATTATAATGGATACTACTAACATCTCCTCAATAAGCTTTCTCTTCAGTGTATCTACAGCTTTCAGGATAAGTTCAGATCTATCGTATGTTATGACAAGCTTTACGCCTTCTGGAAATTGTATTTCTTGAAGCCTCTTTTTTACTCTCTCTATCACTTTTAATGCGTTTTCCTTGTGTCTTGATATTACTATACCGCCAACAACCTCACCCTGGCCGTTTAGTTCTGCAACTCCTCTTTTTATGTCCGGTCCAATCTCAACTCTTGCGATGTTTTTAACCTTTACTGGAGTTCCATTTTTATACTTTACAACTATTTCACCTATTTCTTCTATTGACTTGATATATCCTTTCACCGTTATCATGAACTCTGTCCCAGATATCTCAATAATCCTTGCTCCAACTTCCTTGTTTGAGTTTCTTATTGCTTTTACTAAATCAGAAATAGAGATATTATAAGCTAAAAGATTGTTTGGATTGACTACTACCTGATACTGCTTTACAAATCCTCCAATTGTTGCGACTTCTGCTACTCCTTTAACCGATTGCAGTTCATATTTCAGATACCAATCTTGAAAAGTTCTCAGCTCTTCAATTGAATACCTTCCATTTTCATCTACGAGAGCATACATAAAAACCCAACCCAGTCCTGTTGCATCTGGACCTATCTCAACCTTTGCATCCTCTGGAATTTGGGAGATAACTTTTGAAAGATACTCAAGCACGCGAGATCTTGCCCAATAAATGTCTGTTCCATCTTCAAAAATAACATAGATGAAAGAATAACCATAGTCAGAAAATCCACGAATATCTTTTACCTTGGGAGTTCCAAGAAGGGATGAGATTATGGGATATGTTATCTGATCTTCAATGAGTTGGGGAGGTCTGTCCCACTTTACATAAATAATGACCTGAGTATCAGATAAATCGGGTATAGCATCAAGTGGAATGTTTTTCATGGAAGATATACTCCATACTAATGCAAATCCAACTCCAATGAAAACAAAAAGTCTATTCCTTGCGCTCCATTCTATTATTCTCTCTATGATCATCTTTGTATATCCATCCTTTCGTGTTGCGTTCCCTTTGAAGGTCCAAAAATTTTTAAAGCTTCTTGAAGTTTTGATTCAGAGTTTATAAGGAAGTTTGCAGACTCAGCAACTCTTTCCAGCTCTTCAAGACCGTTTTTTACTTCTATGTATCCTGAGGCTCTTTCACCAGTTTCTATTTCTTTTGGTTCAATGTATCCGTTGCCCAGATCAACAAAGACAATTTTCTTTGTTCCTGTGTCAAGTACTGCACTTTCTGGGATCGCAAGTCTTTGTCCCAGATGAACTCTTATATATGCTTCTCCAAACATTTCAGCTTTCACCTCAAAATCTTTATTGCTTATATCAACCCTAATTCTTACCGTTCTTGTCTGTGGATCTATGCTTGGGTATATGAAGCTTACTTTTCCATAAAATCTTTTGTTGGAATAAGATGTTGTTATCAATACGGGAGTTCCAATTTTTATAAACTGGGTATCAGATTCGTATATATCGCAGATCGCCCAAATTTCTGATATGTCGGCAATCTTGAATATGTTTTCTCCAGCTTCAACAAATTTGCCTTCAAAAATATTTTTCTCAATTATAAATCCAGACCAGGGGGACTTCATCGGTATTGCTCTTTTTGGCTCTTTTGTCTTCTCTATCTCTTTTACTACGTCTTCAGGAATACTCCACCATAAAAGTCTTCTTTTGGCTTTCTGCAGAATTTCTTCAAAATCTCCAGTTTTGCTTTCCGCTAATCTCAGAACAGATAGATATTCCTCCTGAGCTGAAACAACATCTGGACTATATATCTCAAATAATGTTTCACCTTTTCTCACATATTTTCCGGTGAAATTCGCATAGAGTTTTTCTATCCAACCAGAGAATTTTAGAGAATAAATAAAAATGTTCTTTTCGTTATATTCAAACTTTGCGACTGTTCTTATTTCTTTTATTAGGTCTATCTTTCTTACTTCGCTGAACTTTACTCCTATCATCTGTTGCTTTTCGGGAGAGATATGTATTGCCGATTGTATTTTTTTCTCTTCAAGTTCAATAAGGTCCATACCACATGTGGGGCAAGATCCGGGTTTATCTGATTTATACTCTGGATGCATTGGGCAGTAGTATGTCTTATGTCTTTTGGTTTTTTCTTCTTCTTTCAATTCAACAAGATTCATACCGCATATAGGACAGGACCCGGGTTTGTCAGATGTGTATTGAGGATGCATTGGGCAGTAGTATATTTTTCGCTTCTTCTCCTTTTCCATTATCTCCTGCTTTTCTTCGATGTGTATGTGATTTTCTTCTTTTTCAACTCTTTCTTTCCTATGACAAGACTCGTAAATGATTAAGGCCAGAGCAATCATAGCGATCAACCTCATTGTATCCCTACCTCCTTGAATGTTTTCAATGGGTCAAGACCTGAAATTCTTATTATTTCTGAGAAAGCCTTCCAGTATTCGTTTTTCTCTTTCTCAAGGCCAATTTTAATTTCAAGGTATTCTGTTATAGCTGAGAGAGAATCTGTCAAATTAATTTTGCCTGTTGTCCATCGAGATAGAGTTGATTTTACAGAAACATGTGCATGATCTAATGCTTCCTGATAAAGTTTTATGTTTTCAAAGGAATAAATGAGAGTGGAGGCTTTCTCTTTTAGCAAGCTTTTGGTTTCAAGGATGGTTTTTTCTAACAAGTTCTCATATGCTTTTTCCTCAATTGTTTTTGATAATACAATTTGTGATTGCTTCCACCTTGAATAAACGGGGATTGATAATCCAAACATGACTTCAACACCTGCTCCGAAATCTCGTGAATATGTTCCACCGATTCTCACAGAAAGATCAGGATAGTATTCTGCCTTTGCAAGATTTTTCTCATTCTGTTTTATCTCTTTTTCTATCTTTGCAATTTTTATTTTGGGAGCATTTTCTAATTCTGCTTCAGCAATGTGAATTATTCTTGTATCTTTTGGGTAGGGTAGAGTATTAAGTTTTTCAATCATAACATCTTTACCAACCAGATAGCTAATTTTTGCTCTCACCGATTCTATTTCGCCTTGAATTCTATTTATTTCGGTTTGGGTTTGAGCTATTTTGGAGAGTATTCTTGAGAGTTCTGCAAGGCTTGCTTTTCCAGTTGAATAGTTTGCTGCAACTATTTTTGACATGTTTTCGTATATATCTTTTACCTCTTTGTGTATTTCAAGAACATTGTTAAGGTAGGAGTATTCAAAGTATTCTTTTGAAACTTCAGATAGAACGGTGATTTTTATATCTTTTATTTTTTCAAGTTTTAAAAGAGCTTCGTTGTTTGTGATTTCTGCTAAAGCCGAAAGTTTTTTTGGTGCAGGAATATTCTGCTCAATAAATACTCCAAACTCTCGCATTGCTGTTTTTCCTGAAAGAAATAAAACAGGATCCGGTGGAAAATTCGCTGGATTTACCCTCAATGCATATGCTTCATACTCGTTCTTTGAAGAAAGGATTTCTGGATTGTTCTGTTCAGCTTCCTTTAATAAGCCTTCAAGACTCAAATTTATTATTGCTGCTGCTATGATAATTAGTTTCCCCATCTTTTTCCCTCCTTCTTTGTTTGTTTTTTATGGGTTAGATAAGCGAGTTAGTTAGATAATCAGGAAAGAAAAGATGGGGGTTTGAATAGCTCCACCTCGAAGATATTCGGATGAAATCCTTGTGTATATATTGTATCTTCTTGAATAGGTTTGAAATTGTATTGATATGAGTTTTGGCCTACATAAGGTTGGTGGCAACAGTGAAATTTGCAAGTACAACAGTGCTCTGAACTATGCATAGATTTTCCAGTATATTGTTTTTCTATTTCCTGAGAATTTTCTTGATCTTTACAACACTTATGGTTTTGTAATACAGATTTAGATGAATAGGAAAAACATATTAGATTTACGGAGTAAGAGATCAGAGCTGGGATAAGAATGAATTTAAGTAATCTCATTTAGAATTGTTAATTTTAATCATGTTTTTAGAGATTTTTTTGTTTTTCAGTGATTTTTTGATTTTTCTGTAGATTTGGTGAATAAACTACGGATATCCTTAAAATAGGGGGTTGAGATTTAGGACTTTGCCAAATATTTAAAATATTTTTTAGCTTTTGATAAATTCGTAATAGAGTTTTGTTATGCAAATTGATGAGTTTTTAGATAAAGCGAACAATATCTTATCTACAGATGTAAGGTTTATAAAGGGTATAGGTCCATCTGTTGCACAATATCTATACAAGAAGGAGATTTTTAGGGTAGAGGATCTTATATTCACAATCCCGAAGGCTTATGAGAATAGGGGGAACATAAAAAAGATTGCCGACCTTCAAGAAGATGAAAAGGCTGCAGTTATAGGTAAGATAGAATTCAGTTCAGAAGTTTTGCTTCCAAATGGTCGTAAGATGTGGAAGATCATTATATCTGATGAAACAGGTAAATTGGAATGTGTTTGGTTTTCTTGGAATGATTATCTGAAACTTTTCAAAGAAGATGATGAGGTGTGTGTTTTTGGAAGTGTAAAATTTTTCAGAAGAACTCCTCAGATTTATCATCCAAAGATAGTCAAGTCTCAAGATGTATCAAAATTGAAGTTAGGCAAGATTGTTCCGATTTACACTATTTCCGATCCGGTGGATTCATCAATGACTGCAATGGCTATAAAGAAAGTTCTTGAGCAAGTGAAAGATTATATATTTTCATTTATTCCAAAGAGTCTTGAGAAGCAATTTGGGCTTATGGATCTGAAAGATGCGATATTCAAGATTCATATTCCGGAAAAACATGCGAAGGATATTGAAGATATTGAGGAAGCTAAAAAGAGGGTTGTATTTGAGCAGATATTTAGGACACAGCTTGCTTTATTTTTGAAGAGGAAGTATATCAAAAATAAAAAGGCTCAACAGTTTTTTGTCAGCGATTCTCTGTTGAATTTTTTCCTTTCAACATTACCATTCAAGCCGACTTCAGCTCAGCTTAGGGCGATAGAAGATATAAGAAAAGATTTGGAGAGTCCGAATCCTATGTATCGGCTTTTGCAGGGAGATGTTGGTTCTGGGAAAACCCTTGTTGCTTTTGTTTCTTGTCTTATATGTTCCGCGGCAGGTTATCAATCTGTTGTCATGGCTCCAACAGAGATATTAGCTCAGCAGCTCTATCAGAATTTTTTGAGCTTTGGTAAACCTCTTGGACTTAAAATATCTATAATTACGGGTAGTTCAAGAAATTCAGAGAGAAAAGAGATATATGACGGATTGAAGAAAGGGTATATAAATTGTCTCGTTGGAACTCATGCTCTTATATATGATCAGGATATAGAATTTAAGAATCTTGGACTTGTTGTTATAGACGAGCAGCACAGGTTTGGGGTTCTTCAGAGAATATCCCTTATAAACAAGGGAAAGGATTTTTCTCCTCATATACTTGTTATGACTGCCACTCCTATTCCAAGAACATTATCTTTAACTGTTTGGGGGGATCTTGATATATCAGTATTAGATGAAATGCCACCTGAGAGAAAAGGTGTGATAACTAAGGTTTATTATGAAAGTGAGTCTCATATTGTTTGGAATGAAGTTCAAAGAGAACTCGTTGAAGGTGGAAAAGTTTTTATAGTTTATCCACTTCTCAAGGAGTCAGAAAAAATAGATCTACCATCAGCCGAGAAGATGTTTGAAGTTATATCTGGCAAATTTGGAAGTTGGGGAGTTGGATTGGTGCACGGAAAATTGCCTGGGGAGAAAAAGGCAGAAACAATAAAGCTTTTTGCGGAAGGGAAGATAAGGATTCTTGTATCAACAACAGTTATCGAGGTCGGGATAGATGTGCCAGATGCTACGATGATAGTCATAGAGCATGCTGAAAGGTTTGGGCTTTCTCAATTACATCAACTGCGCGGTAGAGTTGGCCGTAAAGATAAGCAGGGAAAATGTATTCTTGTTATCCCTGATAAGGTATCGGAATTATCAGAAAAGAGAATAAGAATCCTTGAAAGAGAAAACAATGGCTTCAAGATATCCGAGGAAGATCTTAACATAAGGGGGCCTGGGGAAATTTTGGGAATAAAGCAACATGGAGCTTCTGAGGTAAAAATCGAATTTCTCAAGGATATAAAAATTATAGCTAAAGCCCGTGATATAGCTAAAACTCTATCAAATCAAGAAAATATTCAGGACCCTGAGGAAAGAGAAATGTTTGAAAAGATATTGGATAAATTCCTTTCAGATAAATTCTATTTGACCATGTCAGGTTGAATTGAGAATAAGCTATTTATTTATCGCTACATTTATTTTTATTATAATTTTATAAATTATTTAGTAGCTTTATTAATCTTCTTCTTTAAATGAAAAGGTATAGATTTCATCTGGTGCGGTAAGATTGTATTTAAAGACTTTACCTTTTACATCTGGTTCAGAGGGAATAGATATCTTTATCTTCTTGCCTAACCTTTCGAGTTTTGCAACTACATTTCCCATTACTATGTTTAGGAACTCCTTAACTGCATCCTTTTTGAGCTCTGGATTAGATGGTAATCCGTATTCTTTTACAATCATATCTGAGAATCTCTCTGGTGGTGAGAATACAACTTTCATATTTGTGTTCCCAGAAATTGCAACTTGTGTATCGTATTCATTTCTTCTTTGAAATTCTTCAAAGGAGAAATCTCCGAATTTTGTATTGACATCTACTGTTCTGAGTAGGAATTTTTTCCCAAGATCAACGACGATATTTATTATATCTCTGTCTTTGACACCTTCGGGGAGGAATACGGTTTCAGTCATATATATTCTCTGCTCACTCTCAAAGAGTTTGAGTTCTCTTTCAAGGACATCTCTGGTTATGATTCCTTTTTCAACGAGTATATCTCCAAGGAGCTTGTGAGAACTTTTCTGGACAGTTATTATTTTCTCAACCTGTTCTGGGGTCAGGTATCCTAACTTTATAGCTGCTTCGCCAAATTTCAATTCTTCTCTTTTCTGGAGTTTTCTTATTTCCTCAACCTGCGTGGGGGTAAGATATCCAAGCCTTATTGCATGCTCTCCAAGTTTTAGGTTTGATTTTCTCTGTTCTTCAAGAGCTTCAAGAAGTTCTTCTCTCTTTATAACTCCTCTTTCTACAAGGAATGCTCCAAAAAACTTAACTCCCATTTTTTTCTCCTCCTTTTATCAAATTTGTTCTATAATTCTTTTTATATCCTTTTCATCAAACGGTTTAGATATTATCGCTTTTGCGCCAGATCTCATAGCTTCTTCTGCCTTTTCGGCGGCACCTCCAAGAGAAGAAATCATCACGACCTTTGCGTTTTTGTCAATATTCAAGATGGTTTTTAGCGTCTGTAGCCCATCCATGTTTGGCATAAGTATATCAAGAAAGACTATATCTGGAGTAAGCTTCCTGTATAGTTTTACTCCCTCCATACCGTCCTTCGCATGACCTAAAACTTCTGCAATCCCTGTCTTCTCCACTATTGCCTTAAGTTGCTCGAATGTAAAAACACTGTCGTCTATTATCAAAACTCTCTTTTTTGTTTCCATAGTCTATACCTCCTAAATAATCTAATAAAGAAAAATTTAATTGTAATAATATATTTATTTAGGACAAAATTTTGTTTTTTTCTTTGTTTCTTTTCATTTTTTATTCTTGCTCGTTTATTGTTTTGCTAAAAGCTTCCCTTATTGCAAGAGAACACTTTTTCTTTTATGCAACATTGTTTTTTGATTTTCAATTTGTTTCATTTTCTGTTTTTTGTTAAAGTTTCAATGGAAAATTTTAGATAATCTTTTTATGGAAGCTGGAGAATTAAGGGTTGGAACTTTCATCAGACTTGAAGGTAAAATATTTGAAATAGTTAGCTTTGAAAGACAGAAAATAGCTCAGAGACAGCCACATATAAAAGTGAAAATGAAAGATATTGTATCGGGAAGAGTCATAGATAGAACTTTTGTCTCATCTGAAAAAATAGAGTCCCCTGATATATCTGTTAGACTTGCAAAGTTTGTCTATAAAGATAGTAATCAGTATGTTTTTCTTGATTCGCAAAGCTATGAAGAATATAGATTTGATGAAAAAACATTGGAAGAAAAGATTCCTTGGCTTGTAGAAGGAATTGATTTTGATATCATATTGGTTGATGGGGCAGCAATAAGTGTTAGGATACCGAAAGTTATGGAATTTGAGGTTCTTGAGACCCCACCTGGTGTCAGAGGAGATACTGAATCTGGTGGAATAAAACCTGCAACGCTCTCTAATGGAATGACTATAAATGTTCCACTGCACATAAAAAAGGGGGATAGAATAAAGGTCAATACAGAAACAAAAGAGTATGCCGGGCGAGCTTAGGCTTCCTTGAATTAATTGATCTTTTAATCCGTACTCCAAAATTTTGTGTTCTGGTGCTATGCCTGAAAAATTTTTCGATAATTTTCCCCAGATTGCTTTGTTGCATTCATGCTTTAGGATAGTGATTTAGGATATGAAAAGTAAAAAAATAACATAAATATTTTGGCTATGATTGCAACAGAGCAATTTATTCTTATTTCCTTGAGGAATTCTCTAAAATTTTCTCTATATCTTTTATACTTTTTGCTTTAATTATAGCTTTTTTTATTCTTTTTAGCTTCTCTAAATCATCTATTTCCTTGATTTTTTTAATCATCGCTTTTGCCTTTGGACCAAATTTAATTTTCATACCAAGAAGAATTGCTTCACGCATCCC
>CAZRNR010000031.1:0-24033 GCA_964601505.1 uncultured bacterium
TAGGGAGTTGAGGCGTATGTGGTATAGTATAAACAGGGGGTGGAATTTTGACAGAAGTTTAAAATTTGCATTGTTGGACAGAGTATGTTCAAGAGATTTTCAGGAGCATATCTGGTCAATGCCTTTGGTTTCAGGTTCAAATATAGTAATAGGTGGAGGTGGAGCTTCATCTTCTGGGAACCTCTATGTTCTTGATACCAGCTGTAATATAGTCAAGACCATAAGCTTTTCTGGACACTTGAAGGAGGGATATCTTGCAGATGTAGATGGAGATAATCAATTAGATTGGGTAGGGGGACTTACTCAGCCAAGCGGAGCAAACTATGCGGTTGTTGTGAACAACATATTTGGAACTCATTCTCAATCAACTGTTCATCTTGGGACACTATCTGAAATAGCTGGGAAGAATAATGTAAGGAGTATTATTCCTGCGCGGATTGGTGGAGATCTGTATGGAATATTTGTAGAAACATCTCAGCTTCAGGCAGATGGTTACCGGAAAAGCTTTTTGAGTGTTGTGAAATTGTCAAACCTTGGAGTTTTGGGAAGAATTGAACTTGTAGGTTGGAACTTTTCTTCAGCTGTAGCAGGAGACTTTGATTCCGCACAGGGAACAGGAGAGATTATAGTCGGTTTGTGGAGTGGAGGAGAAAAGAACCCAATTTATATCATTGATCTTGAGAGAGTTTCATTAAGAGAAGAAATAAAATCTGCTTTGAAAACAGGTGAGACTGTTGGATCACATGCGCTATCTGTATATAACATAGATTCACAAGGCTATCTAGAGCTATTGGTAGCTGAAAATAAAGGATGTTTCTATGTTTTTGAGATTATGGATAAACGTAGTAGACAATCAGTCTATTCAAATCATTATAGAAGAGACCGAAATCTGAATGCTGTTTTCCCACCACCGTGATTCTCTTTGGTTTTCTACCTGTAGAGCATTAAAATCTGTAGTCATAAATATTGAGAAATTGATAAAGTTGTATTTTAAGGCCATAATTTTAATTTATGAATCTGCAAGAGCTTTCTTCTTTTGAGCTTGAGAGAGTCTTTACCGATGGCATCTGTCCCGAGCCTCAGAATCTTATCGGAAGTTGGAAAGGCATTTTTCTCCCTTTTATTGAAAGAGCTCCTTTACCTTTCAAAAATCTTCTGACGTTCGCGGTTTCAAAGACATGGGGAAACATTTGGAAGGGAAAAGAAATTTTCATTGATCAGAAAACAAATAAAATAAAGGGATTGAATATTATTTATCCTTCTTTGAAAACATTGAGTTTTGATGTGAAGAAGGTAAGATCAAGGGTTGATTCTGGAGATGCTGTCGAGTTTGATTACTCATCTCACATCCATCCATTCGGTTTTATAAGAGATGAGGTAAGATTGGTAAAGGGATCTGAAGAACAGAAACTCATAGGAATAATGTTTCTTGAATCTTCTTTCTGGCGGTTTCCAATTATATTTTTTGGTTTAGAAAGACTTTAGCGTTTGCCAATATTGCTCCACCAAATTCCCAACACCTAAAGCAAGAAAAATAATCGTCTCAAATTTTTTACAAATTCAGATGAACACATAGGTGATTTTGCAGTTTCTCTCTCCGTTTCTTTGACTTCCGCATCTTTAATCCCTTTGCGTACGATCAAGCTATGAAGAGTCCCAAGATTAAGTGTTCTATAGATTTAAGTGATGTGTCAAAAAATTTTTATACTCCACTTAAAATGCAAGAGGAAATTGACAATTTTTGGTACATATTTATTTGACAATGCATTTAAGGTTGAGAGTATGAGGAGAAATGTGAGTATTTTCTGCAGAATTTTTCAAGATCATGAAATTGCTTTGTTGCATCTTTAAGTGCGCATATTTGAATTGCTCTTTTTGGCTTGACTGGCAGATCACGTTTTCTTCAATAAGAGGACATTTTCAAATTTTGGAGCAGTGAGAAATAATAATTTCTTTACTTATTTTTTAAACCCTGCGGAATCATTTTTTATTTCTTTGTTTTTCAAGATACTCTTCATAGATGAGATCTAAATTGCCATCAAGAACATCTTCTAGTCTGTGGATTGTAATTCCCAGAACATGATCTGTGACCCTGTTTTGCATGAAGTTGTAGGTTCGTGTTTTTTCTGACCTTTCTGCTGAACCTGTCTGTTCTCTTCTCTTACTTTCTATTTGTTTTTCTATTTTTTCCTTTTCAAGCTGATATAATTTCGCTCTCAGAAGTCTCAACGCTCTTTCTTTGTTCATATGTTGGGATCTCTCCTCTTGACATGTCACTGTTATACCAGTTGGTATGTGCCTTATTCTAACGGCAGATTCTGTCTTATTCACATGTTGCCCTCCTGGACCTGATGCTCTAAATGTTTCTATTTCAATATCCTGATCATTTATTTTGACTTCAATTTCTTTTGGTTCTTCAAGAATGGCAACAGTTGCGGTTGATGTGTGTATACGTCCGCTTGCCTCTGTTATTGGGACTCTTTGAACTCTATGCACTCCAGCTTCTTTTTTCATTATTTCGTAGCAACCTCTACCTTCTATTGTGGCTGAAACCTCTTTTATACCTCCAAGATCTGATCTTCTCTCATAAAATATTTTCATGTTCCAGCCCTTTTTTTCTGCAAACTTCATATACATTCTCAGTAGATCTGCAGCAAAAAGTGATGCTTCTTCACCTCCGACTCCTGCTCTGATTTCAATAATGCAGGAGTTTTTGTTTTCTCCCTCTGTCAACTCGTTTTCTATTTCTTCAATTTTTCTCATTATCTCTTTTTTCTCATCAATCGCAAGAGCTATTAATTCCTCGTCTGTTTCAGATGATATTATTTTCTCTACTTCTTGCAAGTCTTCAAGTAGTTTTTTTGCTCGCTTGGCTGTTTCTATCTTTTCTGATATCTTGGCTCTTTTTGACAAAGCTTCTTGGTCAAATTTCTCCAAAATTTTCTTATCTATTTCTTTTAGCTCCTCCTCTAAGCTCTCAATTTCGCTTATAAGATTTTTGATTTTATCCACAGGAATCTGAGGCGACGCCGGGATTTGAACCCGGGAATGAGGGATTTGCAGTCCCCTGCCTTAGTCCGCTTGGCTACGTCGCCGTAGTGAGTTATTACACTAAAACTATTATCAATACCTGACCCTACTCTTAAAATTTTCAAAAAACTCATCCCACAAGATCCGTATTTCTGACATTTTTTACGACTTTGTAGTAAATTTCTAAAATCAAACTTTACGCAAAATGTCAATACATTCAAGATTTATTCTTTGCTTTATCCTATTATTCCAATGTACATCAGATAAGAATGTGTGCTATGTCAGTTTTAGTGATTTCAATGTAGTGTTTTTTGCTGAAGGAGGTATATGTGTTAAGATAGGTAATAGTGAGTTCTGTGGAAAGGGGCAAGTTCCCATAAGCCGAGACCAATTTGAAGGCAGTATGACCTATGAAATTCTTGGGGAGGAAAAAAAAATTTGTGATGGATATTTCAATATCCCTAAGGAGAATATGAAAATTGCAATTATAGGAGATACATCCTACAAAACGGGATACCTACCGTTGCTTGTTCGCGAAATTCAAAAATTCTCTCCTGATATTGTTTTCCATGTTGGAGATTTCCAGTATGATACACATATGGATAAGTGGAACAGGTTGTTTGAATACTTCAGACCTATTTTTTCAACATCTGTTTTCCAGCTTGTTGCGGGGAATCATGAATATGATAGCAAAAAAGATATTGAGACTTTTAAAAGGTTTTTCCCATATGAAGGTGAATTCTTTTTTGAATGGAATGGAATAATCTTTTGGGGTATAAATACATTTAAGCCGGGTTGGTATGAAGATTTCCTGAAAGCTTCTGAGAAGATTGAGAGTTATAAAGGTCCATTGATTATTTTTATTCATAAGCCTTTTGTTTCTCTTTCAAGATGGAATAAAATCGGGACTATGAACGAAGCGATTTTTCAGAAGGTTTATAATAGGGTATCTGTAGTTTTCTCGGGGCACGACCATGTTTATGGTAGAGTTCGTATTACTTTTCCTGATAAGGTTTTTGAGAATATTATATCTGGTGGGGGAGGGGCATATATATATGGCTGCCCAGATGAAAGATCAAAAAAACTTAGCATAGGTGAAAGAGAGTTTAAGGCAGATGTTCTAAAGTGTGTAGCAGATTTCAATACTGTTTTATGTGAACTGAAAAATAGGTCTCTTGACTGTAAAGCTGTATCTCCAACAAGAGGAGTACTTGATGTTTTTTCAATCGATTTATCTGGAAGTAAATAAGAATAAGTTTTAGTTTTAAGATATATACTGTTGACTTCTGATCCTGTTTAAGATTTAATAAAAAATCTTTAATCTGAATCTTGCAAGAAGTCTTTATCCTCTATAGGGCGGAGATGAATTGCAAAAACTTGAGTCAGTTTCGGATTATAATTATATGTAATCCTGATAACCAAAGGGTTGTCAAGGATGGTAGTGTGGGGACGGCCCGAACTGTGGAGAGGCTTATAGCCTCATTGAATCAGGAAGCTCCATCTTCTATAAGATGGAGTAGTTCAAAGATTGTTAGATCTCCATGCTGAGGGAGTCATAATTTTCGATTATAAGAAAAAAATTGTAATAGAGCTAAAACTTTTTATGGTTTTTTAAATTTTTCTTTTGAGCGGGATGTAGCACAGATGGTTTAGTGCGCCGGCTTCGGGAGCCGGAGGTCGCCGGTTCAAGTCCGGCCATCCCGAAAATTTTAAATGGGTCTGATATATTTTGCTATATTCGTAGCCCTCCTTATAGGTGTGATACAGAATTATGAAGTCATGAATTATAAAACTTCACTTAAGTTTTTCCACTTGAAAACTCCAGAGTTCCCAATCGCTATACTGCTCGTCCTGTCTTTTGCTGTTGGATATATAATAGGATATATAAGATCTGCTCCCGCTGTTATAAAATCATTCCTGAAATCCAGAGAAATTGAAAAGCTCAACAAGAAAATAGAGGAATTTCAATTAGAGGAAAAGAAAAAGGAAGAAGAATTGAAAAAATTTGATCAAGGATCTCCTCAGACATAAATGAAATTTGCTTTAGCACTTGATATTCAGGAAAAAGATAAGCTTATAAGGATCATAGAAGAGACACATCCTTTTGTTGATTTATTCAAGGTAGGACCTATAGCTTTGTTTTCTTTTGGACTTGAGGTATTCAAGTATATATCTCGCGTTAGAAAAGATGTTTTCCTTGATATGAAATTTTTTGATATCCCTTCTGTTGTGTCAAGAACGATATCTTCTCTGGGTGAGCTTGGTGTAAAGATATTAACTGTTCATGCTTCGGGAGGTAGGGATATCTTAAAAAGTGCGGTTCTCTCTGCCAGAGAACTTGATATAGAGGTAGCAGCAGTCACTAAACTTACTTCAGATGATGCAGACTTGGAATCTGTTCTTGAACTTTCGGAAATTGCGGAGAATTGCGGAGCCACATGGGTTGTCTGCCAACCACAGTTTTCAAAGGATATCAAGGCGAAAACAAAACTCAAAGTTATATCTCCGGGAATAAGAATTTCGGAAAATACGGACGAACATAAGAATACTTTGACACCTTACGAGGCAAAGCTTGTAGGTATAGATATGATAGTTATCGGGAGGCCTATCGTTCTCTCTGATAACCCTTATGAGCAGGCGAAAAAGGTAAGAGAGATGATTGATCTTACATGATTGTTGTTGTGTATGAATCTATTAATTGAATTGAGAATTTAGTTCTTAATCAGGGACAACAGTCATGTATTCTTTTACTTCTTCAAAAATCTTTCCCATTCCAAACCAAACAAAAAGACCACTGAATGAATTGTTTTGTGTTCTTTCAACAAGGCAGAATGTCTTTTTCTCAATAAGCCCTATTTGAGGTGTGTCAAGGGAAACATATGGTATCCATGTTCCTGTATTTATATACGTTTTATCTTTTTGTTTTATCACCATGGCTTTATGTGTGTGCCCCATTATTACTGTTTTAATCTCTGGTCGTCTTAATATGACCATTGCTGATCTATTAACAACTTTGTGTCCCATAGCATCCATAACGAACCTGAGCGGAACTTTGAAATTCCTTCTCATGATTGGGTCATAAAATTTCCTGTTTTTTAGTATGAACAAAACAGTTCTATATATTGAATAAAGCGTGATTCTTGTTTCAAATATTAATCCCCATTTTATCGATTTTTCAAGTGGTCTCCACCTATCAAGATATGGTTTCTTAAAAGATATTTTATCTATAACCTCAACCACGAATCTTGAGCCCCATGGCATATTTAAGATTTCGTTTCCTCTTTCATCTTTTACCCATACGGTTTCGGTATCTGTGCGGTTTATCGCCTCGTATTTGTTTCCATGTTCTATCCATATCCCATCTGTGAAGTATTCTCTTTTGATAAATCTAATTCCTATGCCAGTTTTTTCGCATAGAATGTTTTGAAGCTCACTTGAGGCCATAGCTTGGTCATGGTTTCCTATTATATAGGTTATTTTCCCACCTTCGTATTCGAAGTCTCTCAATGCACTGAAAAAAACTTTGTGTGCTTCTATGGACTTCTCTAAAAAATCTATCGTATCTTTTTTATAGACTTTCCCGTCTCTGTAGACGGATTTAATTATGTCAACTATGTCTCCATTTAGAACAAGCTCAGTTTCATATCCGACCGAATCTTTTGTCCAGTATTTCAAAAAATCATAGAAATCTGAATCATACACAAAATCCTCCCTATAGTTTATTGAGCCTTCTTTTGTTCTTCCTGCACCGATGTGAAGATCGCTAACTATTATTATCCTTCTTTTTTTCACTACTTAATAAGAAGATAAATCAAAAATTTCTATTTGATTTTGATTCAGTAATCTTGTGTTGTTTAATAATTAGATTGTGTATAATCTTTTTGCTTGGATACTTCCTTTTCATATAGTCGTTGCGATGGAAGATGCTCCATCCACACTATATCCACCTTTAGCTTTATCCGCTTACGCTTTCCGAGTCGTGGAACTGATACATAGACAGCTTTTCAAAATAAATGAAAGACTTGAGCCAGAACCAGATTTAGTGGAATCTTATTCTGTTGATTATAAAAACGATCATATGGTCTTTTTTGTGAATCTAAAAAAGAAACAAAGAACCTGTTTCGGTAAAGATATTAATTCGGAAATGGTCGTAAGCTCTTTTAAAAAGTTCAAAGAATATGGACGCCTTAGACTTATCAGAGCGATCGAGGTCATTGGGAATTACGCTCTTAAAATTATAGCGGAGAAAAGTTTCCTTTCCATATATGACCTTGTGTTCCCAGTTTTTCCCGAGGATTGGACTGACTGCACGGGAGATTTTCAGATTGTAGATTTCTCACCAGGATATTCTGTCCTGCTTAAATCAAGGGTTAATGGAAAAACTCTTATGGTAAAGGGAGTAAAGAACGATATAACAAGAGTGCTCGAATTTGAGAAAGGAGACATAGATATACTTGTCAATTCTGTTCCACCTCATCTTTTTCATTATGTTTCATCTCTTAAAAATGTTGATATCATAACCCGTAGCAGTATAAATATATCTTATGTGGCTTTGAACACCAGAAACAAATTTCTTTCAATCAATGAGGTCAGGCAAGCTATATTTTATGCTATTGACAGGGAGAAAATTATAACTGAAGTCCTGAATGGGCTCGGTGATGTTGTTAATTCTATGATCCCTTCTTTATCATATTTTTACTGTGATTGTGCTAATTATAAATATGACCCGATTAAGGCTTTAGAACTTCTAGAAAAATCTGGATTTTCAAGAAAAGATGGTTATTTTTTCAAGCTTACCTGGAAAACTTCAACTGTGAAGCAAGCTATAAGAGTTGTTAAATCGATCTCAAGCTACCTTGAAAAGGTAGGTATAAAAGTTGAGATCTTCCCGCAGGAATTCCATAAATTCTTTTCTGATATAATTCAAGGAAATTATGAGATTTTTTCTCTGAATTTGGTTGGGATAACAAGTCCAGATGTTCTGCGATTTATTGCTCATTCCGAATCTTTTCCACCAAAAGGAGCTAACAGAGTCTTTTTCTCGAACCCATATTTTGATCAGATCATAAGTAAGGCCGAGAGGCAGGAAGATGCTGAAAAAGCCAAGGAGTTTTATAAGCATGCCCAGGAGATACTTATGGATGGAGCTGTTTATATCCCAATCTATCAGGTAAAAGATATTATAGCCTATAGGAAGGAGAAAGTGTCTTCTTCTAAAATCAAGAAAGCCAAATTCATTCCGGGTGGTAGTTTGAGTTTTGTAAGATACATTTTGGATTAAAACCTTTTGGATTATGCTTGCTTTGTCCAACATTGTTATACTCTAACATTGAAAAGCATTCGTAAATAGATAGGTTGTTAAGAAGAAAATGAGGATAATTATAATCAGAAAACAATGAAGAAAATATCGGAGCTGATTTTTATTTTATCAAAAAAGTTTCCAGAGAAGATCAAAATATTAGACAAAGTGCTTATACGCTTTTCGCCTCTTCAAGAAATTTCTTTATTCTATTGATTGCTGTGTTTAGATCTCCTGATTCAATGACTTTCCTTATTATTGCGCTACCTATTATTACTCCATCTGCTACATTTTTGAACATTTTTATTTGTTCGGCTTTTGATATTCCAAATCCAGCGAGAATCTCTTTATTTGTAAACCCTCTTACTACCTTTATATTTTTTATGATATCTTCTGGAAGTTCATCTCTTTCACCTGTTACGCCCTTGACTGTAATGTAGTAGATGAATCCAGAAGTTCTTTTTGATATGATCTTTATCCTCTTTTTTGGTGTTGTTGGAGAAACAAAAAAAACCTTCTTTATATCTAATTTCTCAACTTTGTTTTCAAATTCGCTATCCTCTCCCGGGGGAAGATCTGGAATAACTAAACCCCAAACCCCGGATTCTTTGGACTTTCTTAAAAACTCATCTGCATCTTTGAAGATTATGTTGTAGTATGTCATGATAAGAAATTTTTTTTCTGGAAATTTTTCTGATAGTTTCTTTATGATTGGGAAAGCTTGTTTCACTTTAAAACCTCTTTCAAGAGCCTTTTGGCTTGAAAATTGAATCACAGGGCCATCCGCTATTGGGTCAGAGAATGGAATGCCTACCTCAATGTAGTCAGCATACTCAGATATGGCTTCAAATATCTTAGATGAAGATTCAATATCTGGAAACCCACAGGTGTAATACACACAGATTTTCATTGCTTTGTTTTCTCTTTTAGGTATTTTCTTATAAATAAGATTTCAGACAAGATGTTTTCTGTGTGTGGAGGTTTGGCATCATTTGAGGTAGGTTATGTGTTTTTTGTAAGATATAATCTTTTTTTGTGTTCCTGCATCCCCGTTTTTTGGAAAAATAAAGAATTGCTGATCAAACTGTTTCTAAAGACCAACATTTTGATTTTTAAGAATTTCTTTGATTGTAGCTTTAAATATTATCCAGATGGCTGAATATATAACAACAAAGTCAAGTGTTTTCAAAGATTTTTTAAAGGGAGTAGTTTCATGGAGTAGGAAGTGGTCTTTTTGGCCCATACCTATTGGAACAGCTTGTTGTGGGATTGAATATATGGCGATTGTTGCGTCGCATTTTGATATTTCAAGATGGGGGGCTGAGGCTGTAAGATTTTCACCGAGGCAAGCAGATCTGATGGTTGTTGCAGGAACAATAACGAGAAAAATGGCTGATGTTCTTCGCAGAGTATGGGAACAGATGGCAGAACCGAAGTGGGTTATATCCTTTGGCTCTTGCGCTTCCTCTGGAAATGGTATATACCAAACATACTCTGTGCTCGATGGCATAGATAAAATCATACCTGTTGATGTGTATGTTGCCGGTTGTCCACCAAGACCTGAGTCTTTCCTTGAAGCTCTTGAGTTCCTGCAGAGTAAGCTTGACGGGAAAAAAGAATATTTTGAACAGCTTAAACAGAAAGGAAAAATCTTTGAGGTTAAAGGTAAAACAGTGATTTTTTAATTTGATTATTTGTTTTTTATATAGTTTTATTTATATTTCCAATTTTTAATTTTTGAAGAATGGAAGAGAAAAGTGGGATCATAGTTGTTGATAAACCTGAGGGAGTAACATCAACATACGTTGATAACATCCTGAAGAAAAAGCTTAAAACAAAGGTTGGACACATAGGAACTATAGATGTTTTTGCTTCCGGTGTTTTACCTATAGCCGTCTCGAGGGCTACAAAGTTCGTCCCTTATATGTTAGATAAAGATCGGGAATATTTGGGTGAAATTCTTCTTGGAAAGCGAACTATAACTGACGATATAACTGGTCAGGAACTTTATTCTTGCCCTCCGGAGATTTTGCAGAAGGTTAGTGAAGAAGATGTGTTGTCTGCTCTGAAGAAGTTTGAAGGTGTTCTTGAGCAAGTTCCACCTTATTTTTCTGCCAAAAAGTATATGGGTGAACCTCTTTATCTTTGGGCCCGGGAGAGAGGAAAACTCCTTGAGCTTAGCCCTTCAAAGGTTACTATCTACAAGATAGATCTGATTGAAATAAATCTACCTGTAGTGAAGATAAAAATTATTTCTTCAGGTGGTATGTATGTCAGGGCGCTTGCCAGAGATGTTGGAGATAGTATAGTGATTGATGGAGTGAAAGTTGGAGGAACTCTTAAATACCTACGCCGTATAAGATGTGGAATTTTCACCGAAGACGAAGCTATTCCTTTAGATAAAATAAAAGATATGACTCCTGAGGAGATCAAAAATCATATTAAGATTGTAACTCCAGAGATGTTAGATATGAGAAAAATTGTTGTTAGAGAAAGAGATATACAAAGGATAAGAAATGGAGCTCCGCCAAAGATAAAAGTTCAGGGTATTAGCAGTGGAGAATATTCTGCATTGTGTGATGAATACGGAAATATAATCGCAATAGGTAAGATAAAAAATAGCAGTGTTGCGATAAAGAGAGTAATATAATTAAAACTTTTTGAAAAAAGGGAAAAAATGAAATCATTGTATAAATAGTAGAAAATCCATAATTTCAGTAATGAGACAGAATCAGGATAAAATAAACATAGAGAAGGAACTTGAGAAGTATCTTTATAATGATGTAGGCGAAATCCAAAGAGGCAGTATAGTTAAGTGCAAAATTGTTGATGTAATCGGGGATTACGCGATAGTTGATTTGGGTTCCAAGATAGAAGGAAAGATAAGAGCCTCTGAGATAGATAAAGAAAATCTTTATCCCGGCCAAATAGTTGAGGCTCAGGTTGTCAGTAAGGGGGGAGAAGGACTCTTCATTTTGTCATATAAAGCCGCAAAAGAGAAAAGATTGAATGAGTATCTATCAAAACTCTATGAACAAGGAAAGGCTATTCATGGTGTAGTTATTAGAAAATCAAAGGGTGGATACGATATAGATATAGGTGAATTGTCTGGACTTGGATTTGGAAGATATATTTTATTCTGTCCATTTTCTGAATCCGAGGATATACAGGAGGGGGGGCAATACGAATTTGCCATAAAGAAGTCGGAAAAAGATAGATATTTGCTCTCAAGAAAATTATACCTTCAAACTATCAGAGAAGAGGAAAGAAAAAAGGTTCTATCGTCTTTGAAAGTTGGTGCTGTAATGGAAGGAAAAATCGTCAGAGTATCAAATCTTTTTGCTGAAATAGATTTTGGTGGAGGTATAAGAGGTAGGATATTGCGAGATGATGTAGATTGGAATAGGGTTGAGAGCTGTAAACAAAAATTGAAAAAAGGCCAAGTTATAAAAGTAAAAATATTGGAAGTTGATCCAGATATAAGATGCAGTATAAAACATATTTATGCCAATCCTTGGTATAAAGCAAAAGAACTATTTAAATCAGGTGATATTGTGGAGGGGGAGATATCAGATGTAAAAGACTTTGGGGTTTTTGTAAAAATAAAGGTGGAAGACTCTGAAGTCGAGGCTCTTTTACCATTTTCTGAAGCGAGTTGGGATAAGGGTGAAGATATTAAAGGTAGATTCCAAGTCGGTCAGGTTATATCTGCTGCTATCATAAATGTTTCTCCTGAAGATAGAAAGATAACGTTGAGCATGAAAAAAGTTCTACCTAATCCATACGATGCTTTGAGATCTTCTCCTGACAAGGTGAGAAAAGCTGTTGTAAGAAACGTTGGTAAGAAAGGATATATAGTTGATGTTGATGTTGAGGAAGCTCAAGCAAAGGTTAGAGCCTTTCTCCCATTGAGTGAGGTTTCTTGGTTCATAGATTCTGAAACATTGAAAGAAAATGATGAGATACAAGTCAAAACTCTTTCGGTCAGGAAGGATGATGTGGTTGTTAGTAAAAAGAAGGTGCAAGAGGATGTTCTCAAGAAAATCATAGATGATGCTGTAGGTAAAGTGGTGAAGGCAAAAATTGTTCGTAGTATTGACAGATCTACAAAAGGTGTCTGGGTTGTTTTTGAAAAAGACGGTAAATTGCTAAGGGGTTTTGTTCCACTTAATGAATTGATCTCAAAGGTTACAGGTTATTCGAAAGATGAGGAGATAAGCTGCGAGGTTTTAGATTATGATAAGAATATAGATGCTTTCATTCTCAGTGAGAGCAAGGTGGTTCTCAAGGAGATGAAGAATCTGAATCAGGGAATAACTCTTGGAGCTCTGTTCTCTCAATTACAAAAGAAGTAGATTTGGATAAAAAGATAGCTAATCTCTAAATAATGAAGTCATTACTTTCTGTAGATCATATTTCTCTTACAGAGATTCAGGACATACTTGATAGTTCTTATTCTATGCTTGAGATTCTGGGAAGGGATATAAAGAAAGTTCCTACTTTGAGAGGTAAGGTTGTATCTCTTATGTTTTTTGAACCTTCCACCAGAACAAGGATTTCCTTCGAGATATCTGCTAAGTTCCTTTCCGCTGATACAGTGGTTTTCTCTCCATCAGGATCATCAATTGAGAAGGGAGAGAATTTGATAGACACATTTAGCACGATAAAATCTCTTGGTGCAGATCTTGTGGTTGTAAGACATAGTAAGGAAGGTGTTCCATGGATTATTCAAAAGAATACAAAAATTCCAGTTGTGAATGCTGGAGATGGTAAAAACGAGCATCCCACACAAGCTTTACTCGATCTTTTTACGATGGCAAAACAAAAAAATATAAGGAATATTACAGATTTCAAGGATATCCAAGTTTCAATAATAGGAGATGTTCTTCACTCACGAGTAGCAAGGAGTGATACGAAACTCTTCATCAAGCTTGGAATGAAGATTATTATTGTCTCATCTTACACTACTGGTTATCCCTTCTTCCATGATCGCGTTAGATTTAAAAATTTTGTTGACCAGGAAGTTCTTTCTTCTGATTTTATAATTGCTCTGAGGTTGCAAAAGGAGCGTCATGGGAATTGTTTTTATCCTTCAGAAAGAGAATATTTTGAGTTCTGGGGTTTGAAAGAAGAGATTTTTGAAGAGGTAAAAGATAAATTCATAATGCATCCTGGGCCTATGAACATAGGTGTTGAAATAGACCAATCTATTGCTTATTCAGAGAATTCCCTGATATTTAAGCAGGTTAGAAATGGGGTTGCTGTTAGGATGGCTGTTTTGTATCATATTTTGTCAAGATCTCGATCGGCAGAGTAGTAAAGGCATGATGGTTGGGATATCATATCTCCTCTTCTTCTGGAAAAGAATCTTTTATCTTCTTTGACGCATATATCTATGTGATATATCTTTGAGCTGCATATCTTTTTTTTAATGATTTCAGATGCGCAAGAAAATAGGTCTATGAAAATTTTACCATTGTGCGTTCTTATAACTCTGTCTTCATCTATCTTATTTTTCCGACAGAAATCTTGAAAGATAGATGATACATCTTCTTTCACTTCATAGCATTTCTCACATATATGTGGTCCTATTACAAAAGATATATTCTCACCTTTCTCGCCAAATATTTTAAGTTTTTCCGCAAGTTCATCAAATATCCCTTTAACCAGTCCTCTCCATCCAGCGTGTATTACACCTTTGATATTCTCTGAGGCAAAGATAACAGGAAGACAATCTGCTGTTTTTACCCCAAGATTGACATTTTTCTCGTATTTTGTGATTAAACCATCATAGCCGTCATTTGGTTCATGCTCAAATGGATATACCAATATATTTCTTGTGTGCTTTTGGATAGGAAATACGACACGGAAATCTGGTGTCCTGTCTCGGAAGAAAAATATCGCTCGCAGTTCATTGTGAAAATAAAAAACTATACCCTTTTCATCAAATTTTCCCATATGCTTTATTTGAGGTTTTTTTGTCAAGGAATATCATAAAAATTGATGAAAAAACTATTATTACTATGTCTGCAATGATCCATGTTATTTTTTCTGATGAAAGTTTATCTATTGCTATAAATGTCAAGGACAGTACAGATGAGATTATATAAAGAGCGATCACGGCTTTTGTATCCGATTCAAGAAGAAATAGCAATCTATGGTGTATATGGTCTTTCCCGGTAAAGCTTATCCAATCTGCTATACTTTTTACAAAACCATATTTTATTCGGAGTATAGTTATTTGTGTCATATCAAATATAAGTACCCATAGAACAAGCATTGGTCCGGTTATCGCTTTGAAATAGTTTCCGGGAGACGACCAAGAAGTATCAGCTGATATAGATGAGATCACAAATCCACAGAATTGAGCCCCTACATCTCCAAGAAATATCCATGCTTTTTTGAAATTGAAAACGAGGAATCCAAGAAGTGCCCCGGAGAGCGGCATGGAGAGCAACAGTATATCTGTGTCACCATTTAGATATGATATTGCAGAGCAGAACATAACTATAATTATTCCGATTCCCCCGGCGAGCCCATCAAGTCCATCTATGAAATTATATGCATTTGTAAAACCTATTATCCATATCAAGGTTAGAAGTTCATTGAGTTTCTCTCCCCAAATTTCATTTTTAGGAAAGAGAGATAATTTTATTCCAGCAGATATTACCCAAAGGGAGAGAAAAAATTGGAAAAGTAATCTTATTTTTGCTGGAACCTTGAATATATCATCTAACATTCCTACGAGAGCTATCAAAGCTCCGGCTATCATTAGAACTTTGAATTTTTCTGGTAAAGAGTTTTTAGACAGTATTATAGCACCTGCAAATGCTAATGCTACTGATACTCCACCTAAAAGAGCTGTAGAAGTCGTGTGAATTTTTCTTTCTTCATCTGGTTTATCTACTACACCTAGAACTCTTGAAAACTCAACCATAGATGGAGTTAAGATAAGCGAAAGTAAAAACGCAGAGATAAGCAGGAATACTGTTTGTTTTAGTGGGATCAACTCCCAGAAAGAATTTAATATAAAAAGAAGTGCAAAGACTATGAAGAAACCTTTTGGATTTTTTAGAAAATTTCTTATGTTTTCAAGCATCTTTAGAAGGTATAAATTGCCAAAAAAATTGAAATTTTCTGGAAAATCAGAACATTGTATTTTAATTTATACAGTAAATGACCTAAAGAAGGAGGATGAACAATTATGGCAAGAGGAAAAATCTTTTTTAGTTTAGTTGGAGGTTTGATTTTATCCTGCAGTATTCAGAAAACTGCACTCATAATGACAGCAGAAACAACGGCTGACTTTTCGCCTGAGGCTCAAAAATATGATATCCCATTTATTGTTGCTGCGGGTCTCCCCTCGAACATACTGATTATGGAAACTGCTCGCTCACTTGATCCAGAAAATCCAAAGATACTTGGAGCGCTTGCTGAAATATATTGCTCCTATGGTTTTGGATTTATAGAAGATGAAGATGTGGAAAGAGCAAAAATCCTTTACTACAAAGGTTACCAGTATGCTGAAAAAGCTTTAGCTCTGACCAACAAAAGATTTGCTGAGGTTCTACAGAAAGTAAAAAACAATGAAGTTTTTCCTGAAGAATTGGCAAAAACTCTGACCAAAAAAAATCTAAAGGATGCATTCTGGTATGGCTCGTGTCTCGCATACTGGATAGCTGCCTCTGGTGGTTCTCCTGAATCTGTTGCAGAGGTTTCAAAAATGTTAGCGGTTATTGATAGGCTAATAGAATTAGATGAGAGCTTTTTTTATGGCGGTCCACTTCTCCTACGCGCATCTTTTTATGCTACAGCCCCAAGCATTCTTGGCGGAAGTCCAATAAAAGCTAAAATATTTTTTGATAGAGCTATTAAAATAAGCAATGGAAAATTTCTCCTCTCAAAAATGGCTTATGCTCAGTTCTATGCCGCTTTACTCAAAGATAAAACTGAAAAAGAAATATATCAGGAAGAAGTAAGAAGATTAGAGGAAAAGATAGAAAGCTATAAAACCACGATAAAAGAATTAGAAGATCCAGAAATAAAAGCCAAGTTTGAATTACAGCTTAAGAAAATGGAACAAGAACTCTCTGAGTTTAAAAAATTCGAGAGTCTTTTCTCTGAAAGAACAGGTGAGCAGATTTTTGATGAGACTATTAATCAGATCCTTGAAGCAAATCCATATTCTCTTGAAGATGCTGTCCTTCCAAACCAGATAGCGAAAGAGAAAGCAATGAGACTTATGAAAAGAAAAGCAGATATTTTCTAATATATTTTCCATTCACAGCATTTATTTCCATTTGACTATTGAAACACTTTTACAAATTCAAGACGCGGTGAATGAAAGTCCAGAAAATAAGAATCATATTAAAAATTTAATCATCTTCATTGGAAAGGGAAGAAACATAGCAAGAGAACGAGGAAAGGTTGGATAAAGCTACACGTGGCTTTAGACATTTGGCAGGTATGGAGGTATCTGATGAGAGGGTGCATGACAGTCAGAAGGCAATTGAACTACTGGAAGGTGTAGCGAGAGCAAGCAAGGGTATGGGTTCGGAGGTAAAGGATTTGATAGCAGATAGCGGGTATGATACTCATGATTTATTATGCATGCCAATGATATGGAGCCATGCGTGAAGGTAAGGTCGAATGCGGAAGTTTTTGGGAACACGCTTAGGGGCAGGGTAGTGATGGCATATAAGATTGGTAACAGGGCATGGAAGAGGATTAATGGTAAGGGATGGTTTGTTGAGAGTTTTTTGTGTGTTTAAGCGATGGTTTGGTGAGTATGTGAGTAGTGTGAAGTTTGGGAACATAAGGAAGGAAGTGGTGTTTAAGGTATGGATAATAAACCTGTTTTTTGGTATGATGAATTAAGGTATATGCTTGTGTTAAGTCAGGGATATGTTCCTGAAAAAGGGTTTTTGGACATAGCACATCTTCATTTCTATTGGATTTTTTATATCTTTTAGAACTCTGATGAGCTTATTTACAAAATTGAGTTATTTGAAAGATTTTTATGTTATCCTAAATCGTTCAAGAAATGATAAAGTAGTAGAGCAGTTTCAGATTTGCTTTAAAACTTGAAAAAATTATATACACCTACCTGTAGTAATATCTGTAAAAAATAAAGATATACTACAGAATTTCATTTCCTGAACTGGTTATGAGTATATCATCTTCTATCCTTACTCCTATGCCCCTGAAAATTTCTGGTATTTCTATTATGGAGCAACCTTCATCTGATCTTTCTTGAATTTGTCCTTCCTTCACATAGAGGGTTTGAAAATCTGGTATGTATATCCCTGGTTCTATTGTTATGACATTCCCAGGTTCTAACTTTTTTGGTGTGTTCTGATCGCTGTAGTATGGACATACATCATGAACATCTAGTCCAAGATGATGTCCTATTCTATGTGGAAAGAAAGGTTTAAAAAGTTTTTTTTCCAAAACTTCGTCCAAAGTAAATTTTAAGATTCCTATATCAATAAGAGATTGTGATATTTCTTTTTGAGCAATGTTATTCAATTCTTCAAATGAAGCTCCGCTTTTAGCATTTTCTATAACTTTTTTTTGAATATTTTCAACATGCAACTTTATTTCTTGAGCTGCTTTTAGCTTCTGCCCTGTTTCTTTCCATTCTTCTGGTATGAATGTTCTTGTTATATCGGAAGCATAGAAGTTTATTTCAATACCTGTGTCTATGATGCATGGGATATTTACTGGTGAAGAGTTCTGATTATAGTGCAAAATTATTGAGTTTTTACCTGAGGCTACTATTGTGGGAAATGCTTCGGTTCCCCCATAATTTCTGTAGGCTTTTATTATTTGAGCTTCTACTTCATACTCCATCATTCCCGGAAGTATATTGATTTTTTGTAATATTTGCTTCGTTATTTTAACTGCCTTTTTTATAATTTCTATCTCATATTCATCTTTTTTGGCTCGCATCTCTCCAATGATTTCATCTATATCTGATACTCTCTTGGGAGGGAGAACTCCAGCTCTTGATTTCCTTTTGAGTTCAGCATAAGCTTCAAAGATCTTATCTTGTAAATTCTGCTCTTCTCCTATGGGGTAGAAAATGTAATCTGTGTTCTGAATTATTTTTGATATTTTGCTCTCGAAATTCTGAATTTCATCTATTTCATCGCATACAGACTTTATCTCTTCATCGCTTGTCGGATACCCTACCCATACTGCCTCTTCAAATTTGATTTTTTTCCTGAATATCGTTATTTTTCTTTCCTCTCCATCTTTAAGTTTTTTTTTAGATATAACTGCTATTGTGAATGGATCATTTATTCCTGTTATATATAACATTCTTGAGGATTGTCTAAATTTGTATTCAACATCGTTATTTCTGATTTTTGGTGTCGCTGAAGGTATTATAGCTACGGAGTTTGGAGGTAATTTTTCCAGAAGTGCTTTTTGTCTTTTTTTAATTATTTCCACTGGGAAAGAGATCACTTTTACTTAATTGAAGATAAGTTAGATATACCTTTTTTAAACTCTTCTTTTAATGTCTGCACAAGATTTATAGCTTCTTGGTAAGAGTTTAATATGTTTTTGGCGCTTTCAAGAAGGGATAATAGGTTTCTTGATATTTCATCTGTAACTTTCGATTGTTCTTCCGTTGCCGTTGCAATTGCAGATGTTTCTGTATTTATAGATTCCGTGTATTTGGTAACATCCTCGAAGCTCTTTTTCCCTTCGTTTACAAGTTCTGATCCCTTTTTCGTTACTTCAAATTCAGACTCTATTGCCTTGTAAGTCTCTCCAACTTTTGAGACAATGAGATTTATTTTTTCGGATATTTCCTTTGCTGCGTTATATGTTCTTTCTGCAAGTTTTCTGACCTCACCAGCGACTACTGCAAATCCCTTCCCTTGTTCTCCAGCTCTTGCTGCTTCTATAGCAGCGTTTAGAGCAAGAAGGTTTGTCTGATCCGTTATATCCTCTATTGTTGAAATTATTGAAGATATTTCTTTTGTCCGGTCCTCAAGAGACTTTGCCATTTCTCTGACACCTTCCATTGTAGAAACCATCTCGTTTATTATTTTTACTACATCGTCCATCTTTCCAAGACTGTTTCTAGATATGGAAGCTGTCTCCTGTACCTTTGAACTAACTTGAATTATTCTTGATGCAACCTCTGCAGCAGACGCTGATAGTTCTTCGGAAGCCGTTACAACAACGTTCACTTTATTTATTTGCATCTCGTTGGATTTAGATATCTCGTTCAATTTGTTTTCAAGATTGTTCAGAAAAGATTCAATTTTTTTTAGCACTTCAAGAATTTTTACACTTTCTTTACTTATCTCTTCATCTATTATAGATTTAATAGCTTTCCCTTCTTCGGTTTTTGGTTCAGAACTTTTAGCATCTTCAAGAAAGGTTTGAAAATTTCTCTTCTCAGAGATTCTTGAGAGAATTAGTATTAAGTTTGTACCAATCAATCCTCCCAAAAGGACTATTAGATTTCCGATTGAAAATCCGCTTACAATTAACCCAATAATGAAAAAAAGGATTACTACTGTATTGGAGATTATACCAGTAAGCATATAAATTATATTATAGCAAAAACAATTTTTGAATTTTTGTTTTCTGCGAAATTTTTTCTAAATCTAATTAGTTGTAAACTTTAGAGTTGTTAAAGATATCCGAGGAGGTACAAAAATATGCCGAAGGGGAAAAGAACGGGAAAAAGTTCGGAAAAAACCGAAAAGAAAAAGAGGCAAGCTCCATCTTCATTCTTTAAGGAGTTTGAATTATCTCCTGAGCTTTCAGAGATAGTTGGAAAGACAAAAGCTACAATGCAGGAGATACTAAAGAGTATATGGAACTACATAAAACAAAAAGGACTTCAGGTGAAACGAGAAATAAGAGCTGATGAAAAACTAAAGAAAATATTCGGAAAAGATGTTATATCTATGTTTGAGATACCAAAGATGGTAAAGCAGAATATATCTAAAAAATAGTCTATCCACAATTTGTAAAATCTCATCTTCTCTTAAACAGAGATCAATTCGTTATGAATCTACGGGGTTTGGCAATAGCTCAAAAGATTTTGGAAATATTGATTCTTAATTTTTTATGAAGAGAAAAAACTTATAACTTGAACCTTTGGAATTATAGGACGTTATGTGATCGGATAAATGAATTTGTTTATATTTAGGTCGAGGATAGTTCTGTTTTTATGGGAAATTGTTGCTATATTCAATTGAATTGGCAAGAGGAATAAAATAAAAAACTGTGCTCGATATCTTCAGGACTTTTTTTGAAGTTTTTCTAAGCTTTTGCAAATGTGAAATTGGACGATAAGGAGGAAATAAAATGAAGCCGAGAACTATTTTTGAAAAGATATGGGATGATCATATAGTTCTTGAACCTGATGATCCAGAGAAGCCCTATCTTTTATATATAGATTTACACCTTGTTCATGAAGTCACGAGTCCTCAAGCTTTTGAGGGACTCAGATTGAAAAAAAGGAAAGTCAGAAGACCGGATCTCACATTTGCGGTTGTGGATCACAATGTTCCAACTGACGATAAGAGAGATATATTTGATAAACTAGAACTTCCCGATGATATATTGGACATGCATGAAAAGTTATCTTTAGACGGTTATGAAATAGATCTTATTTCTCTGAAGCAGGTCAAGGTCCTGAAGAAGAATGCAGAAGAATTCGGTATAAGATTTTTTGGGATTACAAGTCCTTACCAGGGAATAGTTCATGTTATTGGTCCTCAATTAGGTCTTACTCAACCTGGGATGACAATAGTTTGTGGAGATAGCCATACCTCAACTCATGGTGCTTTTGGAGCTATGGCTTTTGGTATCGGAACGAGTGAGGTTGAGCATGTTCTTGCAACACAGACGATCTGGTTAAAGAAACCAAAACTTATGCGAATAGATATTCAGGGTAATCCTCCAAAGGGAGTTTTATCTAAGGATATCATACTTTATATAATAGGAAGAATCGGAACTACAGGTGGAGTAGGATATGCTATAGAGTATACAGGTAATGTGATAAAAGGTCTTTCAGTTGAGGAGAGAATGACAATATGCAACATGACAATAGAAGGGGGAGCTCGGACAGGTTTAATTGAACCAGATGAGAAAGTTTTTAAGTATCTTGAAGGAAGGCCGTTCTCTCCAAAAGATTTCGACAGTGCGGTAGAATACTGGAAGACCCTTAAAACAGATCCTGGAGCGAAGTTTGATGCAGAATTTTATTTTGATGTTTCAGAAATAGAGCCGCAAATAACATGGGGAACAAGACCATCCGATGTTATACCCATCAGTGGAGTTGTCCCAGACCCAGATTATTTTGATGACCCGGTTGAAAAGGCTCATGTGCAGAGAGCATTGAAATACATGGGGATTTCTCCGGGGACGGAAATAACAAGTGTTAAGATAGATAGGGTTTTCATAGGTTCCTGCACAAATGCGAGGTTGGAAGATCTAATTCGTGCTGCTGAAATGGTAAAGGGAAGAAAGGTTGCTCCATGGGTTAGAGCTATGGTTGTGCCAGGTTCTCAGATTGTCAAAGCGCAGGCTGAGAAAATGGGGCTTGATAAAGTTTTTAAGGAAGCTGGATTTGAATGGCGTAATTCTGGTTGCAGCATGTGTCTTGGTATGAATCCAGATATACTTTCTCCGGGCGAAAGATGTGTTAGTACATCAAATAGGAATTTTGAAGGGAGACAAGGAAGGGGTGGTAGAACGCATCTTGCAAGCCCTCTAACCGCTGCTGCGTCGGCAATAAAAGGTTATATATCAGACCCGAGAGAATTTCTCTAATTTTTTTAGCACACCCTTGGGAACTCCGAAAAAATTTATCACATCATATCTTGATTCATTAGATATTAGAGATATTAGTTTTGCTATTTTTTCTTGCCAATGATTTGGGAATTCCTCAACGGATATATCGAGTGCCGGATGTATAGAAACCAGAACATTGAGTTCTTTTAATTTTCTTAGAAAGTCCCCAAAGAAATTTTCTTTGGCTGCAATCTTGAACTCACTGAAGAATCTACTCCCATGGACTCTCCTGAATGAACCAGTTTTCTTTGCAATCTCAAGAGATTCAAGAACAGAATCATCTATTAGAAAACCTGTCTTTAGAGATATCCTAACGCACCTAAGTATTCTTGTTGGATCGTCAGCTATGCTCATCTTGTGTAGAACCCTTATTTTCCTTTCTGATATATCTTTTAATCCATTTACAACATCAATTATCCTAAAGTCAAGTTCTTGATTTATCTCCATAGCTATTGCGTTTATCGTGAAGTCTCTTCTAAATAGGTCTATTTTAACATCGTCTACAAAATATACCTTCGGATGTTCACCTGGGATTGGATATTCTTCCTTTCTTGCTCTTGCAAAATCTATTCTGTATTCATTTTTATCTTTTATAAAATCGAACGAGGCAGTTCCGAATTCTTTCATATACTTGAAATTCCTTCCCTGGAAAGATTTCAATAATTCCATTGACAAATCATATACATCTCCCTCTACTACAAAATCAATATCTGATGTTTCTATTTTGAGAATTATGTCTCTGATAAGTCCTCCAACAATGTATGTCTTTACACCGACCTTTTCAGATATTTTCAAAACTTCCGATATTATATCCCTATATTTCTCGAGATCTTTTTTCTCAAACATATTTCTATACTTTCTTTTTACACCTCCAATTCCGAACTTAAAATTCTTATAAATTGAAACAAAAATTGCAACTAACGCATCCTTGTGTAATATTGTAGATATTATAATGCCTGATTATAATAAAAGAGAGGTGAGAATTAATAATTTCTTTCATTTTATTTTTTTCTTATCGAATGCTAAAATTGAACTCTATTTTTTGTGATTTTATTTTTCTTTCTGTTTTACTCTGTTGCAAAGTTTTATCTTTGCTATAGTTTGAAAATTTTAATAAGATGCTAAAGCTTACTCGTAGCTGTTGTATGAGTGAGATTATTTTGTTTGCATAAAGAGAAACTTCTCCGAAGATTGAATTTTTTAATTTTTATTAGGTGGCAGGGTATAGGGCAAGATTTCTCTTATTTAATGTATTATTTGCAATCCCAAAAGTATTGAATTGTTTAGGTTTTATTCTTTGACAGAACTTCAAAGTTTTTCAGATTGCAATAGAGCATGCATCAATACTATCTCAGGAAAGTCCATGACTCTGTTTTGTGGGACTTTTTACATCATGAATTCTTGTTGATGTCTGTGGAAATTATGGAAAAATACATCTTGATTCATTTACACTTTACTTCGATTTCGGAAATCCAAATTAGTAGGATTTTCAAAAGAGTGAATCAGAGATTTTTTGTTTGCGAATTCAATTTTTACCAGAAGTCGAAAAATTTTTGAATCTTTAAAGGATAAATAAGACAAAAGAAAATTAATAATTTCCGATTTGAGATCAAACGGTATTAAAATATAAACGATGCAGAGAAAAAACAACAAAAAGAAAATAGACCCTGACCTCTACGATGAAATATACTCCATCGTAAAATCTATTATTGATCAGAGGTTAGAAGAAATTAGAAGTGAAAAATCTGAGCTCTCAGAAATAAAGAAAATCTTGTTCCAAATCGCAGAAAATCAAAGAAAAACTGAAGAAAATATCAGGGAACTTGCTGAGGCTCAGAGGAAGACAGAGGAAAGGATGGCCAAATTTGATGAGAGAA
>CAZRNR010000032.1:0-23812 GCA_964601505.1 uncultured bacterium
CCTATAATAAGGAAGAACATGTCTCATTTTATAAAGTGAGCTTCACGATTGATACAGACATTTTGGGAAAAGATGAATGGGTTGTGGTGGGATCTATGCCAAATTTTCAAAATGGTCAATTAACAATTTCTCTGCCGAATAATAATCAGAAAATAATTTACAACTTAACTCATAAATCCCAGCAAGCTAATACTTACACCGATAATAACAATAACCTTTTGACAATACAAAGTTTAAATAATAATGCTTACAAAATCATTTTTGAAATATCCCAACAAGAAAAACAAAAGCGCATTTGTGATATCCTCAATGCTATCAAAAATGGTCTTAAAGCTCAATCAAGCAATGAAGAAAATACAATAATTCCTCTATTTTTAGTTGCTGCATATGTTAAAATTCCTATACCTGTTTTTCATCCTTATATTGAATTGCTTCCAAGTTCAAATAAAGTCTGCTATGTTATTGGATTAGGCGATGGTATAAAAAATAGTTGGATAATAGATAAAGTATTTGTTATGGAATCAGAAAAAATTAAGATTGCAAATAGAGAAGGATTAGAAAACAATCTGGAATACTCATGGGATAACTTTATACGTGGAATATGTCCTCAAAAAAGTTCTGAGCAACAAGAAACACAGTAAAGACTGCAAGATATAAGGGAGGTTAAATGAAATCTTTAAAGTTAAAAATCTATCAACCACATGCTCATTACAGAATTCCTTTCACCTATCAAAGAAGGCACACTTACCCCATACCACCATATTCAACTGTTATCGGTCTTTTATGTAATATCTTAGGAATAAGAAATATTGAAGGAAAAGAAGAGCCATGTATGAATCAAAATTGTTCTTGCGATTACCACAAACTCAAAAACATAAAAATTTCAATATGTGGGAAATTTGAAAGTAAAACAACTGAATATATTTGGTTTAGAAACTTATCAAAAGAAAGTCATAACGATAGATTTGGTTTCCCAGAAAATAGATATATCTTTGGTTATGCTGAGCATCCCGGCGGTCAGATGCCTGTTTTGATAGATATTTTGAATGATGTTAATCTCTGGATTTATCTTTATCACGAAGATGAAAAATTTTTAGACAAAATAAAAAATTCTTTTGAAAACCCTCAAAACAGGATTTATCCTCTTCATCTTGGAAGAGCAGAGGACTGGATGGTGATTCAAGAAATTAACTTTGTTGATTTGGAAGAAACAGATTATGGTGGTGATTTTAAAAAGTTTTTCTGGATACCTAGAAACTGTTCGAATAATTCCAATTTTGATTTTGAAAAATTCGGTGGTCTTTTATATAAAATTCCAACCTTTTATAGGCTTGTAAATGGCAAAAGAGACTTTATCTATATAGATGCAAAATTAAATGATGGTGAAATAATTTTATCAAAGAATAACATAAAATTATTTTTTGACAAGTTTGACAAGGATGAATATATCCCTGTATTTTTAGCTAATTTATAAGGAGTAAAAAAGATGGAAGTATGGGCGAAATCTGAAGGAATAAGATTAAGCAAACACATAGAAGATATATTGCAAGTTTTTGAAAAAATAAAGAATAATGTAAGTTCTGATCTTCATCTCCCTATAAAGCTATCAATTTTCTATCACGATTTAGGAAAGGTTTTGCCAAAATTCCAGATTGAAACTTTGGGTAATAAAGATTATAAGCCATTTGATATTATCCATAGCATACCACACTCGTTATTCTCCGTTTTCTGGATTAACATAGAAAAACTGAAGGAAAAATTATGCGACGACAGATTAGCTGAAATTACCATCTCATCTGTTGCTTATCATCACTGGAGAGATAACTTTGATGATTATATTACCGGGAAGGAAGACCTAAAAAATTTTTGTGAATTTGTCTTTAAAGTAAAGAATGAACTGAAAAACAATCTCCAGAATGAAATCAATTCCTTATCAGATGATGAGCTAAAAAATTATATTGGACCTGTAGATCTTAATGAAAAATTCTCTAATGAAATAAAAAATGGTGTCAAATTGTATAATATTGCTATTCCTCCATATAAATTTGATTACGAACCATTGAGAGAGAGTATTGCTCAAAGTATTGATGATACTAAAAAATGGATTTTAATCTCTGGATTTTTACAAAGATGTGATCATTTTGCATCATGGTGTGAAGAGGAAAATGAGAGTTTTGATAAAGTTGAAATTGAATGTATGAAAAGTGAGGATGTGAAAAACAAAATAAAAAATGAAATATCACAAAAGACTGGGATAAGTGATGAACAGCAAATCTGGCAATTTTCCAAAGTTAAAGATTATATAAATAAAGATTTAATTCTTATAGCACCAACTGGATATGGCAAAACAGAATTTGCCTTTTTATGGTCTGCTGATAAAAAACTCATTTACACATTACCACTTCGCTCTGCTGTAAATCAAATTTATGATAGATCCTTAAAAATCTTTGGAAATGATAAAGTTGGACTATTACATTCAGACGCTGATGTTTATTTGATTGAAAAATTGGGTGATGTTGGTGATAATATTAAACTCTACGAATTATCTAAAAACCTTTCATTTCCTGTAATAATCTCAACAGGTGATCAATTTTTTCCTTATGCCTTAAAACCACCAGGATACGAAAAAATTTTTTCACTCCTTTCCTATTCAAATCTTGTAATTGACGAAGTTCAAGCGTATGATCCAAAAGCCTGTGCCATTATCGTTAAGTTTATTGAATGGGTTAAAATTATGGAAGGAAATTTCTTACTTATGACAGCCACAATGCCTGAATTTGTCAAGAAGATATTAAAAGAAGAAAAAAATATTCAATATGAAGAAATAAATATCTATGAAGAAGGAAAACAAGAATTCGAAAAAATCGTTAAGCATAAAATTAAAATTGAGTTTATAGAAAATGAAAGAAGAAAATTTGAAATACCTGATGATGTTTTGGATAAAGTAATTAAAAAAGCCCAAAGTGGTAAAAGGGTTCTTTTTATATTAAACACCGTAAAACAAGCCCAAGAAGTTTATAAAAAGATTAAAAAGAAGATTGAGAATACACCTATTAAACTATTCCTTCTTCATTCAAGATTTACATTTGAAGATAGGAAAAATAAAGAGATTAAGATGATAAGCCAAGAATTTAAAAATCCAAAACCTGACAATGAAAAAGAAGGCAAAATTCTTATAGCGACTCAGGTAGTTGAATCATCCTTAGATATAGACTCAGATATTTTATTTACTGAGATTTGTCCCCTTGATGCACTTGTCCAAAGAATGGGAAGAGTTTTAAGAAGAATCGGTCCTAACTTTAAGTTTGAGAATGGGGATGATAAAAAAAGATTGTATAAAGATAATCAGAACAAAACCTATAAATTAGATTTTTCAGAACCTAATGTTTATGTTCTTGTGTTTGAAAATGGGCTTGAATCTGGAGATGGTAGAGTATATCAGAAAGAACTTTTAAAACTATCAATTGCATGGCTTTGGAAAAAATCAAAAGAGGATATTAAAAATAAGGATTTTAAAGAAGATGAAAAGAAAGAGTTTTTTGAAAGAGAATTTAAGGAGATTTTCAGTGAAAGTCCCCAAAAACCCTCTAAAGGAAAAAAGAAGAAAGATGGTGATAATGAAATATTAAAAAAGATTATCGAGGAAGATGATTGGGTGAAAAATTTAAATATTCAAGAATTTGAAATAAGTGAGTATGAGAAGTATAAAATCGTTGATTTATTTTACGAATCACTTCCAGAAGATGGTTCTTATTTAAAGAAGTTTTATGAAACTCTTGACATTCTTTCCGCAGGTTATATGTCAGATAAGAAAACAGAAGCTGAAAGAATTTTTAGGGAAATTTATGATATACAGATAATCCCAGAAAATAAACTGAATGATTTTATTGGAGAAATTATAGGTTTTGATTATGATGGGAAAAATTTTACGGCTTTTAAAAGAGAAATTCTATCAAAATATGTTGTATCTGTTCCTTATTTTGAAGTAGGCGAGAAAGATTGGGTGTTTTATAAAATTCAGGAAAATATAGACGACCAAGGAAAATTAAAGAAATTAAAAAGATGGCTATCTGGGATTTTTGTTTCTAAACGATATGAATATAATGAAGAATTGGGAGCAAAGCGGTCAGATTCAAAAGAAAGTGATGCAATGATCTTCTGATAGAAATCAACAAGAAAGATCAAACTAAGATTTTATTGTGATAGAAAATCCGCGTCTGCAATCACTAAAAAGAATTTGATTTTTCTGATGTGAATGAAGATGTGAATCGGAAATCAGAATTTTTTGCAAAATCTTAGAAAATTTAGGAGATGGAAAAAGAAAGAAAGTGGTTATCTTAAATCTTATCTTTCATTTATAGAGAAAATTGAAAAATCAGGCACTAATACAAGCTTAAAAATACATATTCTTATATGGAACTAGCAAGAAAGCTCAAATATACAGGAACAATGGTAAATTATTACTTTGTATGTAAGAGAAAGCTTTGGCTTTTTTCTCACAATATAAGTTTTGAACAAGATTCAGATGTTGTTACGCTCGGCAAATTGTTATCTGAATTCTCATATCGTAGAGAAGATAAAGAGATAGATATAGATCAGACAATAGTTATAGATTGGATTGATTTCAGAAACAAAGTGATACATGAGGTGAAAAAATCAGATGCCATTGAAGAAGCTCACATATGGCAGGTCAAATATTACTTGTACTACCTTGAAAAAAAAGGAGTATCAGGATTCAAAGGCGAGATAAACTACCCAAAACTCCATAAGATTCAACAAGTTGCTTTATCCGATGAAGATAGAAAGACTTTAGACAATGTGCTTGAAGAAATAAAGAACATAGTATCTTTGGAAAATCCACCAACTAAGTTCAAAAAACCTATATGCAAATCTTGCAGTTATTTTCAATTCTGTTGGGTGTAATATGAAAAAACCACTTTACATACTAAAATCTGGAAGATTAAGGCGAAAGGAAAATACAATCGTTTTTGAGATTGAATCCGATGAATCAAATGTAGAACGAAGAGTAGTCCCAATTGAGTCGGTTGATTCAATCTATGTATTTGGTGAAGTTGATTTGAATATGAAGTTTTTGGTGTTCATCTCACAAAACGGAATACCACTTCATGTCTTTGATTACTACGGCCATTACTCTGGAACATTTGCTCCAAGAGAAAATACGATCTCAGGTTTTACAATCATAAAGCAAGCTGAAACTTACTTGAATCCAGAAAAAAGACTGGAGATAGCAAGGGAAATAATCAAATCATCAGCGCACAATATGTTGAAGAATCTAAAGTATTATCAAACAAGGTATGGCGGATTTGAGGACATCATATCCGATATACAAGCGGTTCTGAAAGATATAGAGAATTCCGACTCAATAAAATCGGTTATGGGAATTGAAGGACAGATAACCAGGAGATATTTTGACGCTTGGAACATAATAATTAAAGCAAATGAAGATGTATTCAAATTTGAATCCCGAGAGAGAAGACCTCCTCCAGATCCGATAAATGCCTTGATCTCGTTTGGAAATTCGCTTCTTTATTCAGCAGTCCTTGATGAAATTTATAAGACTCAACTCAATCCAGCCATAAGTTTTCTTCATGAAGCAGGAACAAGAAGATTCTCACTAAGTCTGGATCTATCTGAAATTTTCAAACCATTGCTTGTGGATAGAGTCATTTTTTCGCTGATAAACCACAAAAGAATAAGACCTGAACATTTTGAATCTGACCTGAATTACTCATACCTCAATAATGAAGGTAGAAAAGTTTTCATCACTGAGTTTGATCAGAAGCTTGAAACAACCGTAAAACATCCAACACTCAAAAGAAATGTGAGCTACAAAAGTCTAATAAGGTTTGAATGCTACAAATTAATAAAGCATATAATTGGTGAGGAAAAATATGAAGGTTTTAAAATTTGGTGGTAAGAAGGAACAAATGCTTTGTTGCATCCATCAAATCAAAAAATTTAATTAAGATAGTGCGTTAGGATATGAAAAGTAAAATACATAAGTCATTGTTTTGACTATGATGCAACAGAGCAAGGAACAAAAAATAAATATATTATGTAGTATGTATTATATAATCGTATATGACATAGCTGAACGAAGGGTAAATAAAGTTCTAAAGCTGATGAGGAAATACCTGAACTGGGTTCAGAACTCAGTTTTTGAAGGTGAGCTAAATCAAGGTCAGCTTGAAAGATTAAAAACAGAGCTTAAAAATCTAATCAATCCTCAAGAAGACTCAGTGGTAATTTACGCTATGGAAAGAAAATGGTTGAGTAGAGAAATAATAGGTCTTGAGAAAGTTGAATTAAGTAGAATAATATCTTAACCTAAATCCATTTTAATCCAAGTACGGGATTTTCTTTTATCCAGAAATACTATGAGCATTCATGGGCATCAAACAAGCGTGGAATTTAAACTATTTTTATATTAAACATTTTGAGACTAAAATTAAGTGAGCATGCATTGAACTAATGTAGAATTTAAACTTATAATTCCTTTAGGAGGAAAAACATGAACGGCGAACTACAAATTGATGCCTTTCCACCAGAGAAGATGGCCAGACGTATGGAGGAAGTAGGAGTCACCAAGGCGAACCTTGACTTCTGGACCATGTTCTCGCTTGCCGTACTGGCTGGTGCGTTTATAGGCACTGGAGGTATCTTCCTGAACACCGTAACAACTGGTCTGAGCACAGCTGGCGTGCCGTATGGATTGGTTCGGCTGGTCGGCGGTTTGGTTTTCTGCCTCGGCTTGATCGCAGTCGTGGTCGCCGGAGCCGAACTATTCACCGGAAACAATCTCATCGTCATGGCCTACGCAAGCCACCGAGTGACCACCGCCCAACTCCTGCGGAACTGGGCTATCGTCTACGCAGGCAACTTTGTCGGTTCCATCCTCACCGCGCTGCTAATGTTTCTAACTCGCCAATATACTTTTGCTTCCGGAGCTGTCGGGTTGAATGCCCTATCCATCGCCAATGCGAAGTGCAACCTGGAATTTCTTCAAGCCATTACGCTAGGCATCATGTGTAATGCGCTTGTCTGTCTGGCTGTGTGGCTCTGCGCCTCAGCACGCTCTACAACAGATAAAATCCTCTCCATCATCTTCCCAATCACAGCCTTTGTCGCCGCCGGGTTCGAGCACAGCATAGCCAACATGTACCTCATCCCTATCGGAATTCTCATCAAGTCATGGGCACCAGCAGAATTCTGGGAAGCTATCGGTAAAACACCCGATGATTTCCCTGCTCTCACATGGGGCACCTTCTTCCTGAGAAATCTGCTACCAGTTACCATAGGAAACATCATCGGCGGTACAGGCTTCGTCGGACTAGCCTACTGGTTCATCTATCTGCGCCCGAAGAAGAAGGCAGAAGTCAAGCCAGGTTCAGAAATGAGAATCTCCGGTGTTGGACGATGAATTAGAATTCGTGGAACTATACCGAGGAATTCCTTAGCAAAGCATGGTATCATGTCACAATCTCCAGCAAAGGGCATTAGGATTAAAAGATGATACGAAATGAAAAGCTGGACCCGGTCATACTTGATGACGGCAACACTGTTGTTGGACGGTGTGGCACTCCTGGGAAATCGAAGCGGACTAGAACCTATGATCTATCGTGGTATCGAAGTTCTCTAGCAGATAGCATACAGTACATTGTTAGCTTGGATTTCTAAGTTTGAACTCTCAAAGGCTCCCCTCATACGACCTTTAGGCTAGAAATTCAAATCTTTGGAAATCTTTATATCGTTCCCTCTGGATAGGTGAGTCAAATGTACACAACTTGCGTCCACCACCTGCATGGAAAGTAATGATAATTTTGCTCTTTCTTTCTGATTTTCAAAGTTCAAATTTCTCAAAAATCTGAGAAACTCTTTTATTTCAATTTTGGTCCTCCCCATTATTGCTTCTTCAAGGTGAAGATGTCAATGAATACAATCTCATCGCATTCTACTTCTATTTTATCAGTTGTTCCTTGATATTCTCATCTTTTGACAAAAAACAACTCTGCTTATTACAAAGGCAATATGGTCAGCATTTTTTATCATCATGTTATCCGGTGATTCTGCATAAAGGATTTACCCTAGTAATCTTTTGCAAATTCCTGATGATCTTTCTTCAAACGCCGCAAACATATTTTTTATCACAATTGGGTCGCATGGCAACGCTTTTAACTCAAATTTATTATTATTCACCCCACAGACTCTGGTAAATTATATTCCAAATAGCTCTTAGCTTTCGTTTCTAATTTTGAATTTATTCTTAATTTTATCTTTTGACCTTCTTTCTTTATCTCTATAATGTTATGTTCAAAACCAGCATGTGCAAAGAAGTTTCTTTTATCAATATATATCTAAATAAACATCAATCTGTTGAGCACAAGAGTCTTCAAGCCATTCAATAAAAGTAAAAGCTAATTCCTTAAAAACAGGGTAATAAAAATCCATTGAATTGCCAATAAATTTTGAATTATTAAATTCTCCAACACCATAAGAAACTATTACCTTGTCTGGTTTATAACCAAACTTCTTCTTGCAAAAATCCTTAATAAGTGAACAAGAGTAATCTTTAACATCTTGATATTAAATAGATGAAGATGAAATAGACGGAGATAAGATAAATTCATTGGAAAGTGTATCAACAGAAACAATTATAGTTTTTTTCTATTCCCTCTTTTTCTTTTATCAATTCTGAAGTATCTTTTAACTTTCCCCCTTGCCCCTTATAAAAATATATTACTTCATCCCAGACCTTTGGACTTCCTCAAGTTGAAATTAAAATTTTCATAATAATTCCTTTATCTTAATAGTATCTCCGACTTTAAATTCTTTTGAATGACTTTCAACTACAACTGCTCCTTCCAATCTTGGATCAAAAATAGCAATTGCCTTTGTCGGGTGATAAAAATGAATTAAATAACCATAAAGCCAGATCGGCCCTCTTCCGGATAGAATTATCAGATCTGAAGAAAATCCGCCTTTTATCGGATCCGGTGGGTTTATTTTCTTTAAATCTTCTGGCTCCAGCTCCCTTTTAAGTTCAAATTCAATCAATGTGAAATAATCCTTGCCTCTAACAGTAAAATTTATAATATCGTTCAAATATTCCATATCCCAGACTCGTTTCTGCCTCTACTCCAAAGTTTTTTAATGCCCCTTCAACTAAATATTTAATTTCTAAAGTTTAAATCTTTGATTATTAAATCCTTTTTTATCAAATCTTTTGCTATCTCCAGAATTTCGATTTTCTCGAATATTTCATCATATCATACGCTTTAATAAACTTTTCGTTTCCATAATTATCAAGCAAAAATTAAAACAAATTTTATCTCTCCCTTCCTTTACAGCTGAAAAGAAAACCGGTCTTGGATTTTTCCAATCAACGCACACAGTTTCTACTTTCGCTCACCAAAACAAAGTCCGGGAACTTATGTTTGATCTCTGTACCTTTATAGAAATGCTACCGGACAGATGTTTTGATTCAAAAATAGCACAAAACAATAAAGCAGAGATAAATCCAGATAAGAGTTTTTCACAGTCTTTTGTGTATGAATTCAAGATCGAATGGGATACAAATCCCTAAGAAGCTACGATCTTAATTTTCTCTATAGCAAAACATGTTAGATGAAGGTATGATGCATTTATGAAAAGAAAAATTTGTAGATAGTGATACAAGGTAAAACTATGAACTACCAAGTGATTTAGCGCATATATCAAAGCTTTACAATTGTAAAATATTCAGCAAATTGGTTCGTTATAAACAAAAATCTGATCGTAAAGGTATAGACGCCAAAATTTTGAAACATTTCTCATCAACTTTAATTCAAAAAGAGAATCAAGCAAGAGAAATTATCCTAAAATGTTATTAAACTTAAACATATGGATATAATACAGAACACAAAGGAAATCTTATCAAGTATCAAAAAAATCCTCGAAGAACTGTGTGAAAAGGTTGAATCAAATATTTTTTCACCCGAGATAGAAGAAAATTTCAAAGAGTTAGAAGAAAAAATAAAAAAACTCCCAGAAATGATCTCAAAAATAATTGAATATTCAAAGAGGCAGCAGATACCTTACGATACTATATCACAAATAATCAATTCTTTTTCAGATACAGAAGGAATATTCTCAAAATTCTTATCAAAACTTGAGCTAATCTCAACATATGATTCCAGAAGGTTAGAATCATTAAGAATGTTATCACTCCAGATGAAAGCAGCAAGCTCTATGACCTCAAAAGGACAAAACATAAAAACAAAAAAGTGACCCCCAGTATATGAGAACTCTGCTTCATGTATTACTCATCCTTCATTTATCGGATATAAAAATAAAACTTCAAAGAGTTTTCGGAGAAGAAAAATTTAGCTATCCGGTATTTCTCATACAAAACCCGATATATGATGAAATATTCTACATTGTGGAACAGATAGGAGTAGTCAAAGCATGTTCATACAATAAATGTTTGGTTTTCCTTGATATAAAAGATAGGGTAGATTTTGGAGGAGAGAAGGGACTTTTCTCAATTGCATTTTCACCAAATTTCAAACAAGATGGAAAAATCTTCGTATCATACACAAACAAATATGGAAATTCAGTTATCTCATTTTTTGTCTCAAAAGATAGGAAGTTTGCAGTCAACGTAAAAGATGAGAAAGTTATACTGAGGCTCGGGCAACCTTTCCCGAATCACAACGGTGGTATGATATTATTTGGTCCAGATAATATGCTCTACATTGCTTTTGGAGATGGCGGAGGGGCTGGTGATCCATTTGGCTATGGTCAGAATAAAAAAACACTCCATGGGAAGATATTGAGAATTGATGTCTCAACTTTTCCGTATAAAATCCCAAAGGATAATCCATTCTATGGAGATGCAATTTGCGGTCTTGGGCAAAAACCAAAAGAAGCCTGCGCCGAAATATTTGCGTGGGGTCTCAGAAATCCATGGCGCTTTAGTTTTGATGAAGAGAAAATATTAGCAGGAGATGTGGGACAAAACACATGGGAAGAAATAAACATAATTGAAAAAGGAAAAAACTACGGTTGGAACTGCTACGAAGGCTTTGAAAAATTTAAAGATTGCGAAAGCGGAGAATTCACATACCCGATAACAGTATATCAACTATATAAAGATGGAGACTGCTCAATAATCGGAGGATATGTGTACAGAGGCGAAAGAATCCCTCAACTTTATGGAAAATATATATTCGGAGATTATTGCTCTGGAAAAATACAATATCTTGATCTTGAAGATAAAAAGCAATATTTACTTCTCAAAACAAAAATCTCAATCTCGTCTTTCTCTATAGATAAAGAAGGAGAAATATATGTCATAGACCATAAAGGAGGGAAAATATACAAAATAGTTCAGGATGACTGAACGAATCTATTGTTAATCAAAAAATATTTTCCAAGATCAAAAGTAGATTTAGTGCATTATATAGTTCTTAAATGGCTCATCGTAAGTATAATATTGTGTTTCTTTTTGACAGAAATATACTTTGAACTCCTACTCTATTTATTCAAGTAATTTATCACATCAATCAAAAGCTTTATGATATCTCACTTATATAAAATCAATAAAGGCTTCTTCTCTTTTTACCTTCAACGAAAACAGGTTTTCCGCCATTTACTGTCTCCGGAGTTATTATTACCTCCTTTATGTTTGGATTCTCCGGAACCTCAAATATTATATCAAGCATTATCTCATCTAAAACAGATTTTATGCCCCTTGCTCCAATATTTTTGGCTTTAACTTTCTTGACTATCTCATCTATGGCCTGATCTGTGATTGTGAGGGTCACACCTTCAGATTCAACAAGTTTTATATATTGCTTCAGATAAGAGTTTTTCGGCTCAGTGAGTATTCTCCTTATATCATCCTCCGCAAGATGATGAAAAGGAACGACTATGGGAAATCTACCCACAAGTTCCGGAATCATCCCGAATTTTATAAGATCATCCTGGCTCACTTTGTAAATAATACCGCTTTCCTTAGCTGCTGATTCTGATCTTTTAGTTTGTGATTTACCCTTCTGCTCATCTTTCATGTCCTTAAAACCTATAGTTTTCCTACCAAGTCTTTGAGAAATGATGTTTTCTATACCAGAAAAAGCTCCTCCCGCTATAAAAAGTATATTTGTAGTATCAACAAATATGGTATCAGAAAGTCCTCTTTTTCCTCTTACAGGAATATTCACTCCGTTGCTTTCTATTATCTTGAGCAAAGCGTGCTGAACACCTTCCCCAGAAACATCTCTCGTAGATGATGACATATCACCTGATTTTCTCGCTATCTTATCTATCTCATCTATATACACAACACCAATCTGAGTCTTTGCAAGATCATAACCAGAGTTTATATAAAGGTAATATAGTATATTCTCAACATCATCTCCAACATATCCAGCTTCTGTAAAACTTGTTGCATCTACTATAACCATAGGAACTTCGAGAATTTTCGCTATGGTTTTTGCGAGTAAAGTTTTACCTGTTCCCGTAGGTCCAACAAAAATAAGATTACTCTTTTCTATACTTGAATCCTTGAGTTTTATCCTCTTGTAATGATTGTATATCGCAACAGAAACAAACTTCTTCGCAACCTCCTGACCAATTATATTCTGATTGAGAAAATCCATTATCTTCTTTGGTGTCAGATTCGCACCTTTAACATTCCCCTGAGGAAAAAGATCTTCAGATATCTCATTCTCTTCATAGCTCTCAACCATATCATTACATATCCGGACACAGTCAAAACAAATATAAGCGTTGTTCATACCACCTATCAACTTTTTCACCTCATCCCTTGATTTTCCGCAGAAAGAACATCTTTCTTTATCGGAATGACCCATATCAAATAAAATATATACATTCTCCCCTGCTTTTTCCTTGATTCTTATATTTTTATTCCACACCAAAGTAATGCTTTTTATGCTAGAAAAAATGCAGATTTCCCAAAAATCCTTATTTGGAAATACAAAAGTATTTTTCCAGATAAGGTTTCAGAAAACCAGAACAAAAGTCTAAACTAATAGAAAAATGCATTCTTATGGGAAATTTTTACTACACATAAACAATTTTAATATTTTCTGAATTTCAATATTTCCTCCATAACCGATACAATTAGCCAAGATGGTACGTGTTTTTTAAACGATGGATATATCTGCGATTTAAAAACTTCCTCAAATTTCTCAACAGATTTCATCTCTACTTTTTTTATACCAGATCTGAAGATAGTTTCATATGCTTTTTCATTCAGAATTTCAAGCTCTTGAGTTATGTTATCACTTTCTCTCCCAAAGACTTCTTTCAACTGTGAAACAACTTCGGTCGAATATGTCTGTAGCTTCTGTAATGAAACAACCACCCCTCCAGGAAAATAAAGTATAGGAGGAAAAACGATATATTTGAAATGCCTATACCATCCAAAGGCTACAAGAGCATAAGGTGGTCCCCAGATTATATCTGTTTTATCACAAAAATTCAGCAAATCAATGACACTGACCTCAAACGGCTTCACACCAAAATTTTCTAATACTTTAAATACCTCAACTTGCACAGGATTTGTCGGCCATACCCAAAATCTTCGATCTGAAAAATCCTGAATTTCTTCTAATTTATATTTAGAAAGAAAATGAACAAAACCTATACCAAATAACGTAAGTATCTCCCAACCATCATCCCTTACTGCTTTTGTGAGCAGATTAGATATTCCTTTTTGAACCTTACGCCACTCATCCTTTGATTTTATAAGAAAAGGCAATTGCAAAACCATTGCATATTTTGAGAGATATCCTAAACCATTTCCTGTAAGTATAGCACAGTCAAGTTTCCCATTTCTCATATCTCTGGCTATATCAATTTCATCTGTAAAGAAAGTAGAGTAATAAACCTTTATCTTGATGTTAAACTTTTTTTCAATTTCACTACTAATCTTTTTGATTATTTTCTCATAATCACTCCCTTGTGGTGCAATCGTCCCACACCTCCATATATCTTCTGAATACGAGATTGAGGCACACAAGAATAATACAAAAAAATCAACCACAAAAATTACTAGAAAGGAACGATTTCTATTTTTAGAAATTCTCATAATATCTTATTTAACTAACAAAATCTTTGATGTATTTATTTTATTTTGCTTAAAAGGATTTTCACAAATGATAATTCCATCAGAATCGCTTCAAAGGTATTTCGAATCAAAACATTAAATTAGATCAGAAAATAAGAGATAGGAGAACAAGTTTTGGATTTATAAAAATCTCAAGCTTCTCTCTGGCGGATTTAACTTTTTCCCAAAGCTCAACAGAAAATTTTCCAAGCTTCACATAATTCTTACTCAGAAAAGATTCCAGCGCATCAAGTACCTCTCTTGCCTCATCAAAGTCCTTCACTTCATTTATAAGTTTTACATATTCGGCAACAGAATCTAAAGGAGATATGATACAGCTTATTATCCTCCAAATTCTTTCTATTCTATCCTCTGATTTCTCTATTACAGAGAAATTAAAATATGATATGTTTTTCAATACATCTTTTATTTCATCCGAAAATCCTCTTTCTTGCAACTTAACAGAAACCAAATCTTCTATCTTTGGTAAGAACCTTACTCTTATACACCTTGAAAGTATTGTTGATGGTATAAGTTCAAGCTTTGATGTAATAAGTATAAAAGTTGTGTAATTCTTTACCTCCTCAAGTGTTTTGAGAAGTGCAGAATGCCCCTGTTGAGTCATAAGTTCCGCATCTTGAATTATTATGAATTTGTGAAAAGAGTAAGGCGGAATAGTTGCAAATTCAACAGCTGACCTTACATATTCAGCTTTCAATCTTTCATCTTGTTCTGCTTTTTTTACAATAAGGATATCTGGATGATTCTCATAGACACACTCAGAACAAAACCCACAAGGTGGCATATTTCCACAGAGAAAACTTTTTGCAAAGATCAAAGCAAAATCAGCCTTACCAACTCCACGAGGTCCAAAGAAAATAAAAGGACCTTTCCGCTCCTGCTTCTGAACGAGTTGAGAAAATCTCTGATACAGATCTGGGTAAAGTTTCAATACATCCATAAATATAAAATTTCTCCACGAAAATGGAAAATAAAAGTTTTTTGAAAATAGCATTAATGAAATTGAGAATTAATATCAATTACAATTGAAAATAAAAATCATTATCATAAATGGAGGAGAAAATATGATAAAAAAAGCAAAACATAAAAGCAAATCAAAGAAAATAAGGCAGATCCTCTTCCTCATAATAATATGTTCTCTTAACTTTCAAAAAATATATGCATATGAAAGAGAAGGAGGTATATCAGTTGGAGGATATGGCTCAGCACGCTTTGAATACCTTTCTCAAGGAGATAAATCCATATCAACCTTCACACTACGAAGAATAGTCCCTACCCTATCAACCACCGTAAAAGAAAGACTAAGGTTCTATACAGAACTTGAGTTTGAAAGATTCGGACTCATTGAACTTGTAGAGGAGATGAAACCAGATAAAGGTGGTCTCAAAACCAAAACAGAAATTGAAGGAACAGATGGATCCGAGATAAAACTTGAGCAAATGTGGGGAGAGCTTGAAATCTCAAGATTCCTGAAATTCAGAATGGGTGCAATACTCCCTCCGGTTGGAAGATTCAACATCTTACACGATGATGATATATGGGAGCCAGCAAGAAGACCTCTTTCTGTAAGAGATGCAACAGTTCTCCCAAGCAAAACAGCCTGGACAGAAGTAGGAGCAGGTTTCAACGGTAATATTGATATATCAGAAAGTCTTCTTGGATATGAATTCTACATCGTAAATGGTGTAACCCTTGAACATGACTTTGAACTCTATGTCATCGGAGGTGCAGATAAAAAAATAGATGATGAAAACATAAAATACAATCAGGCAAAACTTGAAGCTATAATAAAGCCAAGATTCGGAACTTTTAAAATAGACACAAAGAAAGAAAAAGCAATAACAGGTAGAATCTTTCTATCGCCAATCATAGGATACGAATTTGGGTTCTCTGGATACTTCGGGAGATACACACCAGATTTTCTTATCCCAGCAGATGTCTGGACTTTAGCTCTTGATTTCAAGGCAGAACCATCTTCAATACTTGACTTTGAGGGAGAGTATGCACTCACACGTTTCCTAAAAACAAGCAAAGTGATAGAAGATATAATTAAAAAAGCTTTCCATAAAGAAGGAAAAGTTGTATTCTATCAGAGCTCAACCGGAACTAATGTTGATATACCAACAGAAATTGTATCTGAAATAAAAATCAAAGAAAAAACAATTGCAGATACAAAGCACGGTGGATGGATGATCCTTCGCGTTAAATTCTTCCCAAGCTTTTTCAGAGGAACTTTCATTGATATTGACGGAGAATCACAATTTATACTATTCTTGAGACCAGAGTACGTACAATATCAAAAAACTATATCAAAACTCGAATTTAAAAATGGAATTATAGAATCAGAACAGCGAGAAGATATAAAACAGATAAGAAACACCATCGGATTAGCCTATAGACCGACAAAAAATTTTGTGTTCTCTCTATCTTACGAACTTACAAATCTGCTGAGCGGATCACAATATATACATACCTCAGGTAAAGAAAACCAAAATTCAATACTCTTTGGATTTGCGTTTGGACTTTAAGGAGGCATTAAATAATGAAAATCAATAATATAGTTCTGATAAATATAAACATTCTCGTGTTTCTTTCTTCATACTTATACGCAGAAAGTTATGAGAAAGAAATATATGATCTATCTTCTCAAGTATTTCCAGAAGCGATAAGTTTGGCTATCATAGATGTGGAAATTAAAAATCCAGAAAACTTTGAAAAATACATTAAACCAGCAAAACCCACAATTGAAGAAAGATCATTTTTGGGAAGCTACGCCGTAATTCAGAACAATGATTCAGGCTACTGCTTCATTTTAAATGAAATCGGGAAAGAAATGCCTATAACTTTCTTCGTATGTTTAAACTCAGATTCTTCTGTAAGGTTCATTGATGTTATCAGATACAGGGAGACAAGAGGTGGTGAGATAAGATCAAAGTTATTTCTGAAACAATTTATTGGTAAAAACCCAAGTGATAGTATTTCTGTTGGAAGAGATATAAGAAACATAAGAGGAGCAACTTTATCTGCATGGGCAACATCTCGCGCTGTTAGAAAAGCTTTCGGTATAAAAAAATCCATCGATAATGGTGAAGCCATAATCTCAATAAAGAGCATATATAAAAACAAAACACCAGACAAAAAATCAAGATGCTATGAGGTTGGGGATACATTTTTATGCCTAAAGTGTGATTGTTCAGAAAAAGAATTCGCAGAGGTCCAATCTTTCCTTCTAGAAATCTCAAAACAGTTCTCTGATTTTTATTTCTATGGCACCGAATCTCAAAACATAAAAAAACTTATAGAGAAATATAAGAAAATAAGAATGGACATTCCATTTTTTGATATATATTGGCATGGTCAGAAGGCAGACCTTGGAGGAGTCTGGAAAGGCTATGTTGTAGATGCACTTGCAGAATTCATTAGAAGAAACAAAAAAGATTTTGAGATAAACTTCGGATGGTCATCTTTCTATTTCTCAAAACCCACAGAAATTCTTGTTCTTGGAGAAAGAATAATCTGGGATGGAGCTGTTTCAGTTTCAGATTCTGATTCCGATTACTCAAAAATTTTTGATCCGATCTCTAAAAAATATGTGAGTGGTAAAGGTAAAGTCGCAGTTCTACACAAAAGCGCAGAGTTTTCAGACTTTGGTTCAACACTATGTATAATCTGGGAAGAATGTGAAAGTTATATCAAAAAAAACCGGGGTAAGTTGATAAAAGGAAATCAAAACTTCGGAAATAGAACAATAAATAATCCTGATTCCCAACTAAAAAATGATTAGAAAAGGTATAAAATCAAAAGCATACAAAAATTAGGAGGAACTGTAAAAAATAATGAGAGAAATAAGAATAATGAACTTAAATCCACCACTAAAGACTGCGATATTTTTCTTCTGCTTGTATTGCACATTTGGGCCTTTTATAAACCTTGGTTACCATATCTCAAAAAAAGGCATAGGCGTAGAAAATGTCAAGAAATATTACATAGGTAGCGAAGATGAAATGCTACCAGGACAATCTTTAGTTTCAATATTTGAAGTTATGCATTTCCACACCTGGGCACAATCATCTGCAATATTCATACTATCAGCTATATTTTCCATATCTTCATTCAGATACAAATCCTTTATAATTGGTCTAACTTTCATTTTCTCAATAGGTCATATCTTTCTTCCATCTTTTGTCAGATTTGTTCATCCGAACTTCTCTTATCCTTTATTTATCACGACATTCGGGCTTTCTTTCAACACTATACTTATGGCTTTGTGGATAATCAAGGATGTGTTTTCCAGAAGAATTTCGGACTAATTTACTTTATGTTCCGCTTCTTTTACATAAGTATCTCCCTGGAAACTACTTATGAAACTATCAACAGCTCGTCTGAAATTGACCACAGTCCTTATAGATCTAAACATCCCATAGATGAAGGATAGAAATACAATTAACCCCACAACATACGAAACAATATTTGGAGGATTTTTTAGGAACACAAATAACAGAGAAGAAAGGAAAATAACAGAAATGACAATCAGAGATGATATTGGTATAGTACTCAGAAGGTCATCAGTTGCCTTTTTCATTTTTTCAAACTCCGCTTCTCTATGAGAAAACTTCATTCTTGCAATAACCAAACCTTCATATATTTTCTTTATGTTGTCAGATTTCAACAAAATAAATATCTCCATTGCTATAAGAGCAAGAACCGATATCATGATAAAAAAAATAGCTGCCCAGAGCAACTCACCTATATTTCCGTATGAGAGATAAATGTTAACAACAATACCGCACGAAAGTAGAAAAGAAAGAGAAATCATAATGGTCAAATTTCTTTCCAGATTTCTGCTCTTGATCTTTTTCCTTTTACCAAAAGATTTCTCAAATTCCTCTGTGAGCTTGAAGAACTCCCTTAGTCTGGACTCCTGCTCCACTGTAAGTTTTCTTGTCCTCACAGATAAATTTTTAATCAGAATACTTCCAGTTCATAAAAATCACTACAAAATTTTTATGATTCACCTTTTTGTTGCTTTTCAGTCATAATTCTTTCAAGAGCAGCAATGGCCCCACTCATAAGCCAAAACATCTCAGATGTCTGTAATATAACCAAAGTATTTGCAGGTATCATATGAAAAAGAATCCCGACAAACCAGCAAATCATTCCAACAGATGCGGGTTTCAAATATTCATCATTCGGTAGGTTTCTATAAACCTCAAAATAGATTCTCCACAAATTTTTGAGAATGATTAAAAACAATATAAACCCAATAGTTCCAACCTCTCCCCAAACGCGGAAATACTGACTATCCATAAGTCCCAAACCGAAGGCTCCATATCCAAAAAGAAAAGTTATAATATTTTGCGGGAGTTGGTCAAACAAAAAGTATTTCCATCTCTCTACTCTGACAAAACCTGAACTTTCAACATATATATTTCCCAAAATCTCGCCACCACCACTACCAGTAAATGTGTATTTTATCCTCTCAATGACATAATCTGGCAGAATGAAAGGCGAAAGAGCAACGATAAAAAGAACCATGAGAAAAAGATCTTTTCTTCTTAGGAAAATAAGGGTAAAAATAATCCAAGCTATTCCAGCCAAATAAGAGGCTCTTGAAAGAGTCCTAAAATAAACTATTGCAGATATAGCAAAAAATAAAAGAAAGAAGAATTTCTTCAAACCGCGTGAGCTCAAGAAGAAAGGTAAAGAAAAAGACATAACACCAAAAGTGAAAATACCAACATTTTCTCTGCCAGCAAACTTCTCATGGAATGGGAATCTTATAGCATTTCCTGTCTTACCCTGAGATATATCTCCTAGCCAATAAATCAGCGCTAATGATATACCTAAAAAATAAGCTACAAGCAAGAATTTGAAATCCCGTTCATCTTTAATAAGAGAATAGGCAAAAATGAAATAAGACCAATACTGTATGTATTTTAACAAGAAAAAAATCTGAGCTTTTTTTGAAAAGAATATAAAGGTTGAAAAAGCATGAAGCAAAGCAAAAAACAAAAGGAGACGGAAAATCCTATATCCGGCTCCGGTTTTTGGAACACTTAGACCAAACCTCAGAAACCACATAAGAGCTACAATAGCAAAAATTATGTCCTCAAATCTTAGTGTTATCTCTCTTACCTCCGTCTGACCAATCAAAATAGTTGGAGATATAGGTATCAAAAAGCAGATAAACCACAACCCTACCTGTGGCTTATTCAAGATAACAGGGAAAAGAACTACGAACAAGAAAAATAATGGGATAACATAATCCCTAATGATTTCAGAAACCGCTTTTTCTCCCACTGATTTACATTAAATCCGAGCAAAAATATTAACTCCTTCAACAAAAAGTTATGATGGTAATAAAAGTAAAAATTATATTATTGAATCTTGATAACAGAACAACCGTAGAAATAAAATACCCCTGCGGAATATGACCCATTAATAACCATATAGGTGATTAGCCCTCTGATACTCAAATCAATCAGATAGAGATGGAGCCAAACATTTCCAAATGAAGGCATTTATTTCAGCAAATTTTCAAAAAATCTCTTTGGATTTAAATATGGAAAATATGATAAATCTTGCACTAAGAGAGATACGGTCTTTGTTCCTATCACCGGTAGCTCATGTAGTAACAGCAATCTTCGCACTAATTTTAGCCTGGTTTTTCATAAATATAGTTGCACTCTATGTAATTTTAAGCCTACAAGCAATCAGGGCTCCTTTCATAGCGGAGAGGTTAAACATGCAAGACATAGTTGTTCAACCATTCTTTGGGAACATAAGCGTGATACTACTTTTCATAATCCCAATGATAACGATGCGGGCCTTTGCTGAAGAAAAAAGAATGGGAACTTTTGAACTTATATATACATCACCCATCAACACGTGGTCAATAGTAATAGGAAAATTTATCGGGATATCAGCATTTGTTATGTTTCTGATACTGATCTCCGGATTTTTTATGATTCCACTTTTCTCATATGGTGAGCCGGATAAGGGAGCAGTACTAACTTCATACATAGGATTAATACTTATGGCTCTTGCATTCGTTGCTGCTGGGATATTCGCTTCCTCGATCACAGAAAACCAAATAATATCAATAATAGTTGCCTTTGGAATACTCCTGCTATTTTGGGTTCTTGGATGGGTCAGAGGAACACTTGAAGGAACACTAAGAGATGTGCTTTCATATCTATCGTTTATGGATCACTTCCAAAACTTCTCCCGTGGAGTAGTTGATACAAGAGACCTTGTTTATTACTTATCATTTACAGGGGTACTTCTTTTCCTAACATATTCTGTCCTTGAATCAAGGAGATGGAGAGGAGCGTACTAAATGATTGTTCTTGACTTTTCGCGTTTGCTACCCGGACCACTTGCAACATACATATTAGCGCATCTTGGATTTGAAATAATAAAAGTAGAAGATCCAAAAGGCTCGGATATAACCAGATATATTCCCCCATTTACTGAATGGGGGGAAAGTTCAGTCTTTTCTTTTCTAAATGCAGGGAAAAAATCGATAGCCATAGACCTAAAAAAAGATGAAGCTATTGAAATAGTAAAAGATCTCATAAAAAAATCAGATGTAATAGTTGAGGGATTCAGACCAGGAGTTATGAAAAAACTTGGACTTGATTTTGAAAGCGCAAGAAAAATAAATCCCAAAATAATCTACTGCTCAATATCAGGATACGGACAATCTGGAATATACTCACAAAAATCAGGGCACGACATAAATTACATAGCCCTTTCCGGAATCCTGAACCTGTTTATATCTGAAAACACAGCTTTTATACCCGGCGTTCAAATAGCAGATATATCTGGAGCACTTTTTGCAGTCATAGGAATATTAAGCAAATTATACGAAAGAGAAAGGGACAAAAATTTTCAAGGATACCACATAGACATAAGCATGACAGAAACATCTTTGTTCTTCGGAGTTGAGAGTTTGAGCAAATTTCTTGTTTCAGGCAAGGAACCGGAACCATTTGGAGAAGTTCTAACAGGAGGAGCAATATGCTACAACTTATATAAAACAAAGGATGGAAAATGGGTAAGCATAGGTGCCCTTGAACCAAAATTCTGGGAAAATCTGATAAATGCGCTTGAGCTAGATCTCCTTCCTTCCGATGCTATGATAAAACCCAAAGAAAATAGCCAAGAATATATCAAACTTAAAGAAAAAATATCATCACTAACATCTGATGAGCTTGATTCAATTCTTTCAAAAGCAGATGTCCCATATGAATTCGTAAGGAACTATAGTGAGATGATAGAACACCAAGCTATAAAAGAAAGAGAAATATTTTACTCCATCCAAGAAGACGGTAAAAATCAAAAACTTTTAAAACTTCCGTTCATGAATAAAGTGAAAAACATATCACCAAAAATAGGAGAACACAGCAAATACATATTAGAAAAAATTTGCGGATACAGTCCAGAAAAAATCCAAGAGCTCAAACAAAAAGGAATTATCTCTTTTTCTGACAATTAAAAAAATCATTAAAATTTTAGAAAAATTGAAAAAAACTAAGTTCGCTTTTTACTGGTAATCTTTCTTAACTATGGTAAAGAAAGTAGGAATATTGGGACCTGGAACAATGGGAGCAAGCATAGGTTATCTCTCCGCATCTTGTGGATTCTATACAGAGTTATATGGGAGATCGGAAGATTCAATCAAGAAGGGGAAAGCTAGAATAGAAAAGATAATAGAATCAGCGCTAAAAAGATCAAAGATAACAGAAGATACAGCACAGAAAATCAGAGAAAGAATAGAATACACAACAGATCTGTATCATCTTGCATCATGTGATATAATAATAGAATCTGTTTCAGAAGATATTGACCTGAAAAAAGATTTATTCAAAAAGCTTGATTCCATATGCGGAAGCTCAACAATACTTGCAACAAACACCTCAACTAAATCTATAACAGAAATCGCCTCCGTATGCTCAAAGCCACAAAGATTCATAGGGATACATTTTTTTAACCCAGCACATATAATGAAACTTGTAGAGGTAATAAGAGCAGTCCAGACATCGGACGAAACCGTATCAGAATCAATAGATTTTATCCAAAAGCTTGGGAAATCTCCAGTAGTTCTTAAAGACTATCCCGGGTTTATAGTTAATCATTTACTAGTTCCGTTTTTAAACCATGCAATAGAAATGCTGGAAAGCGGAGTTTCCGCCGAAGATCTACAAAAAACTGCTACATTAGGACTTGGACACCCTATGGGACCGATAGAGCTAGCAGATTTCATAGGACTTGATGTAGTAGAAGCCATGGGTGATACACTATATGAATACTTTAGAAAACCGAAATTCAATCCACCTGTTTCCTTGAGAAATCTTGTCAAAGCTGGACTACTTGGCCTCAAAACAAAAAAAGGATTTATAGATTACAACGGAAGTAAAAAATAAATGCAGATTCAATTCGATTAGAATCAACAAATAATCAGATTGGAAAACCTTCAAAAAGAGTTGAGACAAATCAGGAAAAATCAAGGAAAGCTAAACCTCTCTTCCAGACTTCTCCTTTTTTGAACGAGAGTAATCCTTATACCCTTTTGGATAGTAGTAATAGTATTGTCCAAGATGCTCTGAAATTTTATTCACAACACATTTTATATCTTTTATCCCAATCTCCCTCAAA
>CAZRNR010000033.1:0-22564 GCA_964601505.1 uncultured bacterium
CAAGGAAGATATCAAACATGGCATCTTCAATAAAAGATATAGCTGAGCAGATAAACATACTTTCTATAAATGCCTCAATAGAAACTGCAAGTGCCGGAGAACATGGGAAGGGCTTTAAGGTAGTAGCAGAAGAAGTAAGAAAACTTGCGTCAAAAACATCTGCTGTAGCAAAGGAGATAGAAAAAATTGCAAACAAAGCAGAAGAAGATATTATAAAAATCATAAATGTTCAAGAGAAAGCAGAAGAAGTTATAAAATCAAACCTAGAACGATCAGAAAGGGTAACACATGAACTGAAGAAAATCCAAGAAACAGCAGAATTCCAGATAAATTTTATAGAAGTACTGGGAAACATGGTAAAAGAGCAGAGCAAAGCTGTATCTAATGTCAATAATCAGGTAAAAGCTTTTTTGGATATTTCAGAAAATCTATCATCACAGGCAAACCAAATCTTCTCAGAAACAAAAAACATAGTCACACTATCAGATGAATTAGCTAACTACTCAAAAGGCTTCAAAACATAAATAAAAACAAATGAGTTAATTATCTATAGAGATTTGATACAATGAAAGGGGAACAAATTTATTATAACTGGATTGAATGCAAATTTATTGAACTTGCAAGGTCTAACATCAAAACTGCAAGTATATCATACTTTTGATTTTACCTCTTTTTAGATTCTCCAACAACAACTACAGAATTTGATAAGTTTCATACGAAAATTTGGTACTTGATCAAAAAAGTAAATGATGAGATGAAAAAAATACTAATAAAAGCGAAAATCACACAATATCATTTAAAAATCATCATCAGATGAGATTTCCAAAATCTTTCCTCCTCATGTTTTTTCTACTCCCTTTCCTCTCATGTGAAACACAATATAAAGATATACGAATAAACCTATACCAGATAGTTGCACAAAACTATGATAAAGTTGAAATAGAAGTAAGAGATCAATATGGAAAAATCCTGAAATATATCGATTCCCCAAAGAGCTCGCAGTATGAAATAAAGATAGACGAAATGCCAGAAAAAATCCAGATATTTGTTAGAGGTAAAAAAGGAGATTCTTATGTCCTTGAAGGGATTTCTCCCATTATTTCTTCTAAAAACATAGAACGAGCAAATATTCTCTTTATACCTACTAACAGGTCAGTAATTCTACCGATGGTAAGATCAAACATATCTCCGGACACATGGGTTTCAGTATATGAAAAAGAAAATGAAGTTATGATATTTACAGAAGATGGTAAGATATTTTCAATAGATTACCTTTCCTGGGACATAAAATTTCTCGATAACTTTACTCCGAGGAAAAAATTTTGTGTTTTCAGTATAGAAGGGAAAATATTCATAGCAGGTGGAGAAATAAACGGAGAAAAAACGGACCTAGTTGAAATTTTTGATAAAGGAGTCTCAGGATTTCAAAATCTGAGATATAGAAGATCTGATCCTAAAGCTATAGAGTGGAAAGATGGAGTAATACTTGTTGGTGGAGATGATCAAGGTTACTGTGAATTCATAACTGGCGGAGGAATTTCCTCATTCCAGTGTGGTCTTACTTCTGGATTATCAATTCTACCAATCTCAAAGGAAGTTGGTCTGCTGAAACTTTTTGTGTATCATAAACAGAAGGGACAATACGAAATAGTCTATATCACAAGAGAACAGAATTCCAGAGTTGAGGTCTCATATAGAGAAACAATAGTGGGTATAAAGAGAATAGGAGGAGAAATTACAAGACAAGGAGAGAAAATCTTAATCATGGGTGGATACAATGAAAACGGAGAAATAAAAGAATGCGAAATATATGACACTAATTCAGAGACAGTTTCAATTGCTGGGACACAAGAGCCAAAAATAGATTTTTCAGTCATAAATGTTCAAGGAAACATATTCATAATAGGTGGAAGAAGGAGAGATGGGAAGCCTATCTCAAGTGTAGAGATAATGAGAGACTGCATCTTTGAAGATACAGGGAAAACTATTTCGTTTCCCCCAAAACCTCAAAACTGTGCCCACTCTGTCTTTGATTCATACATAGTTCTCATATGTCAGGGAGCTATTCCAGAAATATTGCCTATCGCTTCTATACTCACACATTAAAACACTTTGTTGAATCTTTCTCACCAACGCATGAAAGGTAATGCTCATACAAGCTATAAAAATAACAATAAGAATCAGGAATTACCCTCCGTAATACCAACCTGTTTCCATCATAGACAATGGTTCTTTATCTTGGAGTTGATAGACATGCAATAATTTCCCTATGAAAACATCATGGTCTCCACCGAAATCCAAATGTCCTATGACTTCACACTCAAATGCTCCTGCCGAATCCTCTATTATCGGGCATCCACCCTCACCTATAAATATATTGTATCCCCCAAGTTTTCCATTCTCCACAGAGTGCCCTTTAAAAAAAGTCTGAGCCATATCTTTCTGATCTTTGCCTACAACATTTAAGGCAAATCTCTTTGATGATAAGATGACCTTATGTATAAATGAATCTTTCTTAATTGCTACCATCACGGAAGGTGGCTTGAAAGAAACCTGACTCACCCAATTTATTGTCCCAGAAGCTGTATCTTTACCATCTGAAGATGTCGCTATAAACAAGCCGTAGTGTATCTTTCTCAAAACCTTCTTCTTTACCGCCTCATCTATCATAATAAATAAAATTATCTTATGAAAATAAATATCATTTACTATTTTCAAAAAATTCTAAATAAGTATTATCAAATTTCATCGTTTTTAAATCAGTCAAGAAGAATCGAACCAGAAAGAATAATACAGATTGACAAATTGAGTAAAATGGTCGCAGTGTTGGAGACGAATGGAATAAGTGTATTATCCTCATATCTCAACAAATGCAAAGTTTATTTTTATAATTCATTCATATACATCAAAGGATTTTTACTTTATTTTATAAATGAATAGGACAAGACTGATTATATCTTTTGTGATATGGGTTTTAAATTCAATTTTGCTGATATCTTTAGTTTATATCAGTGGCGAGGTCAAAAGGAAAAGAGAACAAATTGAGGATATTGAGAAAAAAGTTTCACAGATGAGAAAGTGGGCAGAGGAAATAAAAGCTTTACGCTCCGCAGGAAACAACAAAGGAGTCCTTGAAGTAGTAGATGAACTTTCTAAAAAATATGGTATAAATCTTGAGTCTGCAAGGCCGAGTGGGAACTACATTGAAGTTGTTGGGAGAGGGGTTGAACCTTCAAAGACTATAAGATTTATCTGGGAACTTGAACAACAGGTAAGCATAGGAAAAATCAGACTTAAAAAGAATATATCTGATAGTAATTTAAACGACATTGAACTTTTTATTGAGCAGAAATAAATCAAGAAGATATAATCTTCTTGTAGCTATCCGGCTTGTTCTTCTGCAAATACTTGAGAAATCTATTTCTTCTACTTATAAGAGTATAAAGTGCTCTTTTAGATGAAAAATCTTTTGGATAATTCTTAAGATGCTTTTCAAGAATCTTTATTCTTTTCGTAAGCAAACCTATCTGAACTTCAATCGAACCTCTATCTTTCTCATGAAGAGCAAACTTTTTTATTATTTCTTCTTTCTCATCTTTCAACATAGTTTTCATATAGCGATTTTTGAGAAGAAAATCATATTTTTCAATTTTTATAAACTTTTATGCCTTCAAACGATTAAACACTATTCCGTATCCTAACTAAAGCCTTATTAATGTAGGATTCAAAAAAACCGAATTAAAATAATAATATAATAAAATAAAATTAAAATAATAAACATATCTATGGCTGAAGAGAAAGATATAATAGGAGCTATTTTGAGCAACCCAATCTTCTCAAATTTTCATATTGACCAAGTTCGCGAGGTTTGCAAATATTTCCATAAAGTGAATATAAAATCTGGACTCCCTCTTTTCAGGGAAGGGGAAATAGGAGATTGCATGTATTTTATAGCTAAGGGCAAGGTTGGAATATACAAAAAGACAAAAAATGCAAAAGATATCACTAAAGATAATGTAAAGATTGCGGATCTACAAATTGGAGATAGTGTAGGAGAGCTCTCACTTTTTGATAACTACACAAGATCAGCTACCGCCATAGCTGAAACAGATTGCGATCTCCTAATGCTATCAAGAATAGATTTTGAAAGAATGGAAAAACAAAATATAGAATTTTCTTACAAAATACTCAAGTCCCTTCTAAAAATCCTAAGCAAAAGGCTCAGAAGAACAACGGATACCGTCGTAGATATATTAAAAGAAGAAGAAAAATAGAACATACATACAAACTTCTCCGAAGTTTATAAAAATTCTTCAATCATTGATATATTATTTATTTAGAAGCAAATTGAAAATAGTCAGAAATAAAAAGGAACAGTAGCAATTATGAGTAGGTTAATATTTCAATCATTAATATTATTATCTTTCTATTTTTTTATATCCTTTGTTCTGTCTTGCGGAAGATCTTGGAGAGGGGAGAAATTCGGAGGTAGAGAGATATTAATAATACCTAAGTCTTCGGAGATATTTTCTGCTCCTCAGATGGATATAGAGATAAGACAATGGGACTTCACTTTAGACAACTCAGACATACCACATGTATCATTTTATAATTCATTTCAAGGAGCCCTATCTTATGCGACAATAGGTATTGATGGAAAATGGGATATTGAGTCAATAGATCCCCTAGATAAAGGAACTGGAATCATTGCAGGAAGCTCACCGAACATATTTTTTGTCAATGAGAAACTTCACGTAGTATACCTTGCTTCATCTATAAGAGATAAGGTGCCAAAATTTTATATCATAAAGGAAGCTGTCAGAGATCCGCTCCTGAAAACATGGAAATGTAGAGTAGTAAAGAAGTGGAATTCACCAATATCTGTTATTAGATCGGGATACATTAAAAGTGTGGATAAGATCGGTGTTATCTTCTTTGATTCAGAAGATAAGAAATTGATCTTTGGTGCTTTCTCACCTGCAAAAGATTTGAATGAAATGCAAACTTGTAAGACTCCTAAAACAGAAGATGAAGAAGAAGAAAAATCTGACATAAAATACACTGGAATATACTATTTTGGGCAAGAAAATATAAGGTTAAAATACGAAATAGACAAAACATGCAATACAGTTTCAGCAAAAGTTGGATTTTCAGTTGATTTTATACCTACGTTGACAAGAAGAAGAGAAAACATAACTGGAATTTCTCTATATGATCCTACTCTAAACCAGACATATTGGATTGAGATTATGCAAAATAGTGTAGTGAATTGGATACTTAACCAAAACGACGAATTTGAGATAAAGAGAGAAGATGAAACTGGAAAGATTCAATCAGTATCAGTTGAATACCTTTCCCGTACCCAGGAGAACCTTTGTGTTCCCGCTAGCTCAATTATGTATAAAGTAGAACTATCTAAACCAGCCGATACGATTTCAAAAGTTTTTTATAAATCCTCAGAAGGCCTGTGGCGAGAGACAAAATTCTTCACAGCTTCACCTAAAAACATATATCTATTTGCTGCAACTGATACCTCTTATCCGCTTGAAATATCTTTAACATACAAACCATCATTTGCAACGAATATTTATAACTTCGGAACAGCCAAAACAAACTTATCTGTCTCTTCAGATAAAGACGGTAATATACACATTGCAGACTTTATTTTTATTCCTCCACTAATGGCGGTAGAATATGGTATTTTATCCATAGATGAAAATGGCAATTTCAACTCAAGGTTTGAAACATTAGATGGTGGTGGGCAAGGTTTATACACACAGGGAACAGGCGGGACTGCAATAGCTGTAAGATCAGATAGTATCCCAATTGTAGCCTATTTTTCTCCTTTCACCGCAGATTTGAAGATATCTATACCGGTCCGCGAAACATGGATCTCCGTTCCAAAGCTAACAGGACCCGTTTCTGGTATAAACCCTAAAATGCTACTTAACAGAACACAAAACATAGCAGTTTTACTCTCCCCCGTAGTCTATGGAGGAAAGGTATCTTTAATGATGATATTTGTACCGATAACATTATAAAATGAGTTTTACAACCCTGATAGACAGCAATAGAGCTTTATTTCAATTTCTTGAGAGTATTGACCAGGTTTTTAAGCTTGAGAAAAGCAAATTTTCTAGGAAGATATTCAAGACCACACGAAGGACCAACATAAAGATTCTCAAATGGGTAGTTCTTCAGAACCTTCTTTATTCTACCTATTAACTCATTTGGTTTTTCTATATAGGTATTTCTTCCATCAACAATTCCAATAAAAAGCTCTTTTTTAGTTCCATTCTTCAAAATCACATCTTCAAGCTTACCATATGTCATATCAAAACCTAAAATATCAGCGGGAATCTTCTGAAAATTTTTGTAATCTTTGGAAAAATCTCTGAAATAAAAATGATACATTATCTTGGTTTCAGGTTTTTTAGCTTGATATATAAGTTCAAAGTAAGGCAGGGCATCAAAGTCTTTTCCACCTATATCAGAGCTGTTGAGAGCTGGTTCATCTATCTGGATCATCGATGCTCCGTTTTCCGAAAGAGTTCTGACTTCATTTTCGACAAGCTTGGTATATATTTTTACCGCCTTGGTAAAATCACCTTTTGATAGACGAGCAAGCGTTATAGGACCTGTTAAAAATGGTTTGACAACCTTCTTGGTAATTGAAGTAGCAAACAAGAAATCGTCCAGTAAAACTCTCTTGATCTCCAAATCATCATCTGAGATTTGTTCATCTATTATTGGTTGTCTGAAATAGGTATTAGTATCAAAGAATCTCAAGAGCCCGCCAATTTTAACACCTTTAATATTTTTTGCAAAGTGAGATATCTGATCATACCAACCAATAGCTCCGTCAGTCAAGATATCAAGACCACTTTTTTCCTGCTCAACTATTGCGAGCTTTATAAATTCTCTTTCAATCTCTTTGAAAGCTTCCTCAGTTATTTCTCCTTTCTCTCTACTTGCCCACGCTCTTCGGAATTTCTGCTCCTCTTCTGTATCCCCTATGCGCGGATAGCTACCGACAGACATTGAAAATATTCTGACAGACTTCCCTCCAGAACTCTTCATTCTACCCTTTTTTTCAGAGCTCATATTGGCTTCTCCTTGACTAAAAATCCTTTATCAGAAAAAAGAAGTTTACATCATTTTCAAGATAATTTCCGACTCTTCCTGCGAAAGAAATCAACTGTTATGGCAAGACCTTCGTCCAATGAGGTTTGAGGTTCCCATCCAACAGTTTCCTTTATCTTCTTGTAGCTTATGCAACTTCTCCTCTGCTCTCCAAGCTTTGCAGGACCATGCAATTCAGAACAATCCGAACCAGATAATTTTTTCAACTTATGAAAAAGTGTATTTATATCCGTTTCAATCCCTGTACCAACATTAAAAATACCCGAGACATCTTGTTGTGTCATAAGTAAGTTTGCTCTTACAACATCTTGAACATATACAAAATCTCTTGTCTGGAACCCATCTCCATTTATCAAGGGCTGCCCACCATCTATCATCTTATTGGCAAATATTGCCACAACACCGGCCTCACCATGAGGATTCTGTCTTGGACCATAAACGTTTGAATATCTCAAAGATACATAATTTATTCCATAATTAACATAGTAATAGTGGAGATACTTCTCCACACAGAGCTTTGAAACGCCGTAAGGAGAAACAGGACGATTCGGATGTTCTTCATCTGCTGGAAAATAATCTTGCTCACCATAGATAGCTCCACCGGTTGATGCAAATATAACCTTCTTGACATTGTATCTAACGCAAAGTTCAAGGAGATTCAAGGAACCAATTATATTCACATCCGCGTCAAAAATAGGATCCTGAACTGATTTCCTAATATCCATCTGTGCAGCGTGATGATTCAGAACATCTGGTTTCTCTGCCGAAAATATCTTTTGACACTCATCTTTAGACCTTATATCAACATTGTAGAATTTCGCCTTGGGATTCACATTCTCTATTGACCCGGACGAAAGATTATCTATTATCACAACATCATATCCCATTTTTATATATTCATCAGCTATATGAGATCCGATAAAACCTGCTCCGCCTGTCAGAACAATTTTCATAACATTTGTTAAATGTTGAATAGATTTTTAGTGCTTTTCAAGTTTTTCAGAAAAGAAAATATTTGCAGACATAATACAGAACCGGAATAGAGAAAATGAGGCTATCAACTCTGTCAAGAATTCCTCCATGTCCTGGGATTAAAAATCCTGAGTCCTTAATACGAACATCCCTTTTTAGAGCAGATTCGGAAACATCACCAATAAGCCCAACAAAAGCACAAAGAAAACCGAGAAATATATATACGGAAAAACTGCCTTGTGGGTTAAAAATTATCTTCATGACTATTGCGACTATAACAGAAAGTAAAGCACCACCTAAAAAGCCCTCAAGTGTTTTACCTGGAGATATTTTCTCCACGATTTTTACTCTACCAAATTTTTTCCCAGCAAAGTAAGCTCCTATATCTGCAGCCACAGTACATCCCACAACAAAGATGAAAAGAAAAGTTCCTGGGTCCACCCTTGCAAATTCATCGTGTATTTTAACATGGTCCTTCATATTTCTAATCATCACGGCATGTGCTCCCGCAAGCCATCCGATATAAATGATCCCAAAGTAAGTCATAAGAACTTTCTCAATTGCTCCCTTAAACTCTCTCGATACTATCTGAACAAAAAAGATAGCTATCAGCGAGAATGATAGAACAGCGGATATAAAGTCATATGGAGTGACATAGGAAAGAAAAGGCAAGGAAGAAGAAATAACTATCCCAAGGAGCTTATATGGACTTTCACCCTTTAATTCAAGAAGCTGATATAGTTCAACAGAAGCTAGGGCCACAAAAGCTGTTATAAAAAGAACGAATATCAAACCGCCTTCAAAGATGATAAATAAAGTTATCAAACCCAGAATAAGTCCAGATATCACCCTCAAGCGTAGTTCCTTTGGATCAAAAACTCTTTTATCACTTTGCATAAATTACCAACGATTATATTTTACCTTAAAACACTTTTATATTCTTTTAGATATGCAAGATAATAAAGGAAAGATTTTTATTTTGTATCGCAATAAGAAGATAGTATTTGAAGAAAAAGAGATAAAGGTAAAAGATATAATAAAAAGATTAAATCTTTCAACCGATTATGCCTTTGCTGTAAAAAATGGAGAGATTTTAGATGCGAATGAAATTGTTAAAGCAGGAGATGAAATAAAAATAATAAATGCCATTTCAGGAGGAATCAGATGAGAAAATGTATAAAATGTGGAAAGCAAACCCAAATATATCTTCCCCAACACAGATTAGCACTATGCAAAGAAGACTACAAAACTTGGTTTGAGTCAAGAACTGAAAGGACAATAGAGCAGTTTAAAATGTTCGACAGAACAGAAAAAATCCTGGTTGCAGTATCTGGAGGTAAGGATAGTTTGTCTCTTTGGAATGTTCTGGTAAAGTTAGGATACAACGCAGATGGCCTCTACATAAATCTTGGGATTCACGAGTATTCAAAAATCTCACAAGAAAAAGTTCAAAAATTTGCAAACTCAATAAAAAAGCAACTTCACATAGTTGAAATCAAGAGTGAATTTGGTAAATCTATACCAGAAATAGCAAAGGATAGGAGGAAGCCAGCTTGCTCATCTTGCGGCGCTATAAAGAGGTACTACATGAACCTTTATGCCCACAAGCTTGGTTATAATGTCATCGCAACAGGACACAATCTTGATGATGAAGTGTCTGTTTTACTCCTAAACACACTAAGCTGGAATGTAGATTATCTCTCAAGGCAATACCCTGTTCTACCTGAGGAGAATGGATTTGTAAGAAAAGTGAAACCATTTTGCAAGGCAAGTGAGAAAGAAACAGCAATGTATGCTGTGTTATCTAACATAGACTATATAGAAGATGAATGTCCCTATGCAGATGGCTCAACAACAATAAACCATAAAAAGATCCTAGCCCAAATAGAGGAATTTTCTCCAGGAACAAAATTAAGATTCTACCTTGAATTTCTATCAAAAATGTATCCTTTAATTACCGAAAAAAAGAAAAACGAAGTTGTTATAAAAAGTTGTAGATTATGTGGAGAGCCAACGCAATCGGAAATATGTTCAATCTGTAGGATGAAAGCTTAATGCTCAAAAGATTTCGCTCTATATCCCTTCTCAACTATCTCAAGCAGAATCCCCATAAAATCCTTGGGATGTATAAAAACAACCCTCTTGCCTGTTGCACCAATTCTTGGACCTATAAGCTTATACCCTTTACTTTTAAGTTCTTCAACTTTCCTATCAAAATCTTCAGTTTCAATAGCTATGTGATGTATGCCCTCTCCTCTCTTTTCAAGGAAAGACTGCACAGCTGAGTCCTGCGAGAAAGGTTCAAGAAGTTCAATCCGCGTCCCACCAACCCATATAAAAGACGCAACAAGCCCCTCTGTCTCCACCCTATGCCTACCAGATGGCTTCACTCCAAGAACATCATAAAATTTTCTCTCTGCCTCATCAATATTCCTGACAGCCACTCCTATATGTTCAGAAAATGGTAAGAACCCAGCAACCATTATATCTATTGGAGAAAGTCTATATACATTTACCTGCAGATCACCTAAAGCTTCCTTTACAGCGTATACCCAATCTTCAATCTGAGAGACTATAATAACCTCAATAGGTTTGAAATTCATTACATCTACCTTTAATATCTGAATATAAGGTTCAGAAGGAGGAAAAATCTTTATAACATAAATCACTTTCTTCTGATCATTTTCACAAAACAAAGTATCCCCCCTTATACTGATATTGTAATAAGGCTTCAGGACCTCCATCAGAACGGTTCTGACTTTTTCAATCTCATTCATGCCTTCTATTTATAGTCCTTAATAATCTGAAAACATTATTTTCCGGAGGTTATAAACTACTTCCAAAAAGGTGAACATTGTATAATATGAAAATGAATTGTGATCACGTAAATCAAGTGAGAAGAGATGAAAATAGTCAGTTTAAAAGTGCCTAGAAGAAAAGTATATTGTTTTTACCAATCTAAAAATAGATAGACATATCGAATCACGGATAATTATGTCATAATACTGCTTAAAAACTATGGTCTCATTCGCTCAAGAGAATTCTTTATAGAGTTAAACTCCCCTGAAATGAACTGAGATGAAATTCTATATCTCAAAGCATTTTCTGATAGCTTCATCATCTCATTATCAATATCAACAGAGTTCTTATCTTCACCAAAAGATGTTGTCTCATAATAGACTCGAGGATGTGGATCTGGATAAGGTCTTATCTGAATATGTCTTTCAGAAGTCCTGACCAATTTAAGCCTTGAATATTTTTCACCTTCAAACACACTCTTTAGATACTCTTCAAACCTCAGATCTTTGGCTTTGTATCCTGGAGTATCAACATTTGCTATGTTTGAATTTATTATAAGGTTTCTTTCAAGAAAAACATCTAATGATTTTCTATAAAGTTCAAAATCGCTTCCAAAGAGTTCTTTCATTTCAAACTACCTCCCTTCTAGCCACCACCGATAAGTTGTAGAACAAGCTGAGGAGTGAGTCTGGCTATAGCCACCATAGCGTTAGCGCTTTGCTGAACAACCTGTAGGGCAGTAAGGTGAAGAGCATCTTCGTCGAACTTAGCGTCAATTATAGCTGATCTTTGTACTTGGGCTATTATTCTCTGATCTTGGACCTGCGTTTGCGCAACCTCAAGCATATGCTTGACAGCCCCAACACGAGCTCTGATATTTTCTATATACTCTATGGCTTCACCTATAATCGTCACAGCAGTCTCAGGTGAGCTTCTCATATCAAAAGTGAACATGAGCCCACCACCCAGAGATATAGACCCCAAAAGATTTTCCGGTTCAAGGTTAGGTATATCAAAATGAACATAATCAAATTCAGTAGAGACATTGGTTCCCCTGAAGTACCTCGCCTCTCCCCTTTGCAAAGTTATAACAACCGGATTTCCGCCCTGAAGCTGAGTCGCCGGACCTATTCCACCTCCTGTAACATTCTCAACATATATCCTCATTCCAAGATTGACAAAGTCAAGAACTTGAGCTCCCGTAAAATTTATCCTTATTGATTCGGTAAAGACCACATTGCCTCCGATGAATAACTCGGATGTCGCAATACCACCATTAATGTTGAACCTGATCGAAGCCAGCTCTCCGAAGCTTATAGAACTTGTAAACATAGCTCCCTGAGTAGTTCCAGGGATTGAATTTCCAAGCACTGTAACCAAGTTTGATACAGACACATCAGCTCTCGTTCCTGATGCATATCCTCCAAGATTAACACCAGTCACATCTATATCTTCTTTATGTCTGAATATAGTTATCGGAGTTCCACCAGTGACGAAAACAATACTTACAGGACCTATAACCCTATTTCCAAGCCCCCCTCTTATAAGCTGCTGCTTTTGAAAGACAGTAGATCTGACCAACTTTCTGATCTCCTCATAAAGCATGTTTGAAGCATTCTGAAGAGATGTTATCTCAGCAGAATCTGATGATTGAGTAGCCCTTTCGGCATTCATCTTAAGCTGAGAGAGTATATTATAAATTCCCTCAACTGTATCTTCGATCTTAGATAATATGGATTGACCTTTTGTAACTTGTTCCTGAGCTATCTGAAGCGTATTTAGAGCACGAGTCAAATTATTAGCCTGAACGAGAGCTCCAACATCTTCCGAGGCAGAATTAACGCGCTTTCCAGTCTGGAGCCTCTTCATCACACCTCCAAGTTCTATGGTAGCTCGCCTCAAATCTTCAGTAGCAACTACGCCATGGGGATTTGTCCTTACCGGAATCATAGTACCCTAATCTGAAAAAAGCGTTCCATAGGAAATCATTTCCTAGTGGGAAAGACAAACCGAAGAAGAAGTTAAAATTTTTCTATATAGGATAGAGTCTTTGTTATTGGAAGTCTTCTATCTTTCCCAAATGCCCTTGAAGTAACTCTAACACCTGGAGGTGCTTGTCTCCTTTTGAATTCTGCTCTTTCAACCATTCTTACAACTTTGATGACCATATCTATATCAAGTTTCAATATACTTGCAATAACAGATGGAGAGAAATCTCTTTCAATATAAAGCTTGAGTATCTGATCGAGCATTGAATATGGCATAAGTTCGTCCTCATCTTTCTGTTCTGGTCTTAACTCTGCAGAAGGAGGTTTTTCAAAAACCCTTCGTGGTATGATGTCAGCACCCTTTTTTCTGTTGTAAAATTTTGCAATCCTATAGACATCTGTTTTGTATATGTCCTTTATAGGTGCAAAACCTCCTGCAAGATCTCCGTATAAAGTAGAATATCCTACACTCATTTCACTCTTGTTTCCACAAGCTAGAACAAGATAGGAAAACTTGTTTGAAATTGTCATAAGAATATTTCCCCTTATTCGCGCCTGAAGATTCTCCTCAGCTGTTGAGAATTTTGTACCAGAAAATAAAAAATCTAACTCCCTCAAAAAAGAATCATAAATATTTGATATAGGTATCTTTACGAAGTTTATCCCGAGATTTTTGGCAAGAGCCTCCGAATCTTCCACTGAATGATGAGAAGAGAAAACAGAAGGCATAGTGATGCCAAAAACATTGTTTGGGCCCACAGATTCCGAAGCTATGCATGCAACCAAAGATGAATCAATTCCACCAGATAGTCCAACTAATACCTTTGAAAAATTGTTTTTAATTATGTAATCTTTTGTTCCCAAAACAAGAGCAGAAAATATTTCCTCTTCATTTTCCAGAAAATCAAAAAATGTCTCTTCATAGGAGCCAGGAGATTTAGAAAGCACATTCACATTAATAGGCACATCCTGACATCCCAGATATGCAGTCTCATATCTCACTCTTGTGTCGTGAACTCTACGGAGAAATGTTTCGTCAATGTATATACTTTTGATAAGTATATGTTCTTTGAAACTTGGTGCACGAGCTATAGTTTCACCATCTGGAGATATAAAAGAAGAAGAACCATCAAAAACCAATTCATCCTGTCCTCCAACGATATTACAGAACGCTATATAAACAGAGTAATCTGAAGCCCTTGTACAAAGCATCTGCTCTCTTATTCTTGGTTTGGATATATGATATGGAGAAGCAGATATGTTTATCACAAGGTGAGCACCACCAGAAGTAGTAAGTGATAGAAGTGGTTCCGTAGGATGCCAAATGTCCTCACATATAGTAACACCAAACCTAAAACCATCAGATGTCCGAAAAATAGGTATCCTATTACCTCTTTTGAAATACCTAAACTCATCAAAAACAGCGTAGTTTGGGAGATGCATTTTCTCATATGTGTAAATCTTCCCATTACAAATAATTGCAGAAGCATTATAAAGATCATCTTTCTTTGACACATATCCAACAACAACAATGAAATCTCCAACCCGATCAGCTAACCTTCTTATTAAATTATCCTGAGCCTCAATAAAATCATGGTGAAATACAAGATCTTCTGGGGGATAACCACACAAAGAGAGTTCAGGGAAGCAAATTATTTTCGCCCCTAAATGCAAACTTCTCTCAATAAAGTTCAATATCTTCTCATAGTTGCTCCTCAAATCACCTACGATGGAATTTATCTGACAGAGAGCGATCTTAACATACATATAGATAAAAAGTTAATTTCAAAAAAATAAACTTTTTTAACTATCTGAATTCATTACAAATCTTTCTGCTATTTTCAGAGCAGTTCTCTTCGCTTCCTTTGAAAGTTTCAAAACATCACCCAGATCATTTATGCTTACTGTATCTATGATCCTCTCAAAATATGTAATAGTTCCATCAACTATTTTGAATATATCTGTAAATCTTATCTTTTTCTGTAAGAAGAGATTCACAGCAATGTCGTCCGCAGAAACAAGAACACAAGGCAAAGGATATTTAGAACATCTCCAACCAAGTAAAATTGCAGGAAATCTTTCAGTGTCTGGATCCATAAATCTATAAGACCCACCCCAAACTTCAGGAATAGAAAATGGAACTTCAAATTCCCGGTCGTATAGCAAAGAATACATGATAGGAATCCTCATATCTGGATAGTGAGCCGACATAATCATAGTTCCATCTCTGTACTCAACAGCTGAATGTATGATAGCCTCCGGATGAACTTTAACGGCGATTATATCCACAGGTAAATCAAAAAGATAGCTTGCCTCAATTATTTCAAAGGCTTTGTTCATAAGGTTCGCACTATCTATGGTTATTTTCTCCCCCATACGCCAAACGGGATGTTTCAAAGCATCTTCAACTTTCACATTTTCTAAATCCGATTTTGATAAATTTAAAAATGGTCCACCGGAAGCCGTTATATATATCTTCTTGATATTTTTTTTCCCATATTTATTCAAGATTTTCCACAAAGACGAATGCTCGCTATCTATTGGAAGTATCTTTGCCCCAGTTGATTCTGCTAATGAAAAAATGAACTTTCCTCCACATAGTATTGCTTCCTTCGAAGCAACAGCTACTCTCTTCCCAGCCTTTACAGCCTCTATTGTAGGCTCAACAGAATCAAATCCTGGAACACCTATCACCACAAACTGAACTTCCTCTGACTTTATTATTTCTTTTTGATCCCTAATTTCTATCCCAGAAACTTCCTTTTTTATCTTATATCTTCCTTCTTCAGATGCAATATAAACATATTTCGGCTTGTACCTACTTATCTGTCTTACAAGAGTTTCAATATTCCTATTTGTAGTAAGGCCGACAACTTTAAATCTATCCTGAAACATATCTATAACTTCAAGAGTTTGCACCCCTATTGAACCCGTAGAGCCAATTATAGCAACACCAATTCTATTCTCTCCCATCAAGTATATCTGTTATGATTTTATGACTATCATTCAGTCCATTTGAAATTTTCATAAAGTATCTTCTCTAATAGATAGATCTTGAAATGAGCTCCAGATCATGAGAGTAAGAAATCAAAATATTTCAAATTTTTCAAATAGAATGTTTCTACTTGAACAATCACAACAGAATAACCACCTGAGAAAATCAAAATGAATTGAAATTATAGCATTTTTATGAGAAGATTGGGTTTTCAATTAGAGAATGCACTATAAAGCTGAGTCTTTACCAAGATACTCTCGCAATAGAATAAAAAGAAATACCTTCAATAGGAAATTTAGATTTAGGAGGCATGAGATTTCAAAACTAATCTGTTCCATATCAACTTAACAGGATTATGACTTTCTGAAAACCAAATCATACAAATTATAGCTTCTTTTTCCTTTAGTCTTTTGGTTTATTCAAATTGAGGAGAAAAAACGTGGTAGCGGGGGGAGGACTTGAACCTCCGACCTCCGGGTTATGAGCCCGGCGAGCTACCAACTGCTCTACCCCGCGGTAGTATTTTTTACTTATAAGTTAGATGATATAAAAAACCTCAAAAAGCAGAAAGTTTAGAGTAATAAATTTTAACCTACTGCCCCTTCCATTTCAAGCTCTAGCAATCGGTTCATCTCCACTGCATACTCCATAGGTAAAGTTCTTACAAATGGCTCCATAAAACCCCTGACCACAAGTGCAAGAGCTTCTGGTTCCTTGAGACCACGAGACATAAGGTAAAATATGACATCCTCGGATATCCTTCCAACCGAAGCTTCATGAGAAATCGTAACATCACGCTCAAGAATCTCCATGTGAGGAAATGTATTTGATTTGGAAAACTCATCCAAAATTAAAGCATCACATGTAACAGAAACTGAACTTCCATTTGCTCCCTCCAAAACTCTAACAAGACCTCTATACGTTGTGAGTCCACCAAACTTGGAAACAGATTTTGATGTTATGACAGAGCTTGTATTTGGCGCTGAGTGTATAACCTTGGCCCCAGCATCCTGAATCTGATCCTTACCAGCATAAGCAACAGAAATAATTTCAGCACGAGACTCTGGTTCAAGAAGATAGACTCCAGGATATTTCATCGTGACCTTACTACCTATGTTACCATCAATCCATATAACCGACGCTCCTTTGTAAGCCACAGCTCTTTTTGTCACAAGGTTGAAAACATTCTTTGACCAGTTTTGTATAGTTATATACTGAACCTTTGAATAAGGTAGAGCAACAATTTCAACAACAGCAGAATGAAGCGAGTCAGAAGAATAAACGGGAGCGCTACAACCTTCAACATATGTGACCTCCGAACCCTCATCTGCTATTATCAATGTTCTCTCAAATTGCCCAACGTTTTGCGCATTTATTCTGAAATAGGCCTGTAAAGGTCTGTCAACCTTGACCCCAGGTGGTACATATATGAATGAACCTCCAGACCAAACCGCAGAGTTTAGAGCTGCAAATTTATTATCTGTCGGTGGAACAACCTTACCAAAATACTTCTTTACAAGATCCGGATACATCTTAACAGCAGTATCAGTATCAACAAAAATCACACCCTTTTTCTCAAGATCTTCTCTTATCTTATGATAGACAACTTCTGACTCATACATCGCACCGACACCTGCAAGAAATTTTCTTTCAGCCTCTGGTATGCCAAGACGATCGAATGTATCTTTTATATATTGTGGAACTTCATCCCAAGAATGTGTTTTCTTATCTGTTGCCTTTATATAGTAATGATACTGGTCAAAGTTTATTTCAGAAAGATCCGGACCCCATGTTGGAACTGGCTTCTTTCTAAAGATCTCATAAGATTTCAATCTGAATTCTCTCATCCATGATGGTTCCTCTTTCATATAAGATATCTGTTCGACAACTTTCTCATTCAAACCTTTTTGTGTTCTGAATTCATAGACCTCAGGCATTCTAAAGTCATACCTTGAGTAATCAAACTCAAGCTTTTCCGTTTTTTCTTGCCTTGCCATGTCGTTATATTTTAGATTCTATGCCCTCCTGAGGAATAATTTCCCGAATAAAACGATATTCATTTCTGCTTTTTTTATTTCTCAAGGTATTTTCGACAAGGTTCATTGGACAAAATGGACCACACATAGAACAAGCCTTAGTACCAGAGCGTCTTGAATCATGTATAGCTTTAGCATCCTTTGGGAAAAGAGCCAACTCAAATTGTCTCTCCCAGTCCAACTTATACCTTGCTTCAGACATAAGTAAGTTCCTTTCCAAGGCTTTTTTGTTTCCCCTAGCTATATCTGCAACATGAGCAGCTATTTTAAAAGCAATAAGACCATCCTTTACTTGCTCCACTGTTGGCAATCCAAGATGTTCAGCTGGAGTGATATAGCAAAGCATATCTGCTCCATACATTCCAGAAATAGCTCCACCTATTGCTCCAGCGATATGATCAAAACCAGCAGCAGTATCACAAGGCAACATACCCAAAATATAAAATGGTGCACCTTTACAAAGCTTCTTCTGCAACTGAACATTTGTCATTATCTCATTCAAAGGAATGTGTCCAGGTCCTTCTACCATCACCTGAACACCAGCATTTCTCGCTTTCTCAACAAGCTCACCAAGAATAATGAGCTCTTGAATTTGCAACCTATCTGTTGAATCCGATATTGAGCCTGGACGCAATCCATCTCCCAAGCTCAAAGTCATATCGTACTCCCTTGCTATCTCAAGAAGCCTATCAAAATACTTATAAAGAGGATTTTCTTGCTCATTGTATATCATCCACGCTGCAATGAGACCACCACCACGAGAAACAATCCCAGTTGTCCTTGAAGAATTAGTATATCTTCTTAGAGAATCTAATGTAACCCCGCAATGAACAGTTATGAAATCAACCCCTCTTTTACCATGTTCCTCTATTACCTCAAAAAGATCATCAGCACTCATCTTAAGAAAAGAGCCTTTCTTCTTAGCAGCCATAAACTCAGCTTCGTATATAGGAACTGTGCCTAAAGGAACTTTTGAATTAGTTATAAGAGTTTTCATTATAGACTCAAGATCTCCCCCTGTTGATAAATCCATAACGGTATCCGCTCCGTACTCATGCGCAACCTGAAGCTTTTGTATTTCCTCATCCAAATTTACATAGTCGTAAGATGTTCCAAGATTCACATTAACCTTAACAGAAAGCCCCTGACCTATCCCAGTAAATCTCTCAATACTATGGTTTGGATTCGCTGGTATAACAACTAAACCTTTTGCAACAAGCTCCATCAAATCGGAAGGATCCAAACTTTCTTTATCAGCAACATATCTCATTTCCTCTGTTATTATTCCTTTCCTTGCTTTTTCAATCTGGGTCATCTTTTTAAGTATTTTAGCAATTCAATCTCCAAAAGTACTAATAACCAACTAACTCGAATTCAAATCAGAAATTATAAATCATGATTCTTCAATTTCTTCTAAAAATTCCTTATACTGATCTGGAGTCATAAGCTGAGACTCTATATTGTCTGTTGTATCCACTTCAAGGATCCAACCTTCTTTGTAGATCCCGTCTCCGTAAATTATGTCTGGACTCTCAATCAAATCGGTATTCACTTTTGTAACTGATCCAGAAACAGGAGATATTATTTCAAATTGGTAATCTGAAACAACAACCTGACCAATAACATCTCCTGCCGATATTTCATCACCTTGTTCAACTTCAACCGATATCTCCGTCAGCTCGTCCGAATCTGCTGCTGAAAAAATATACTCAGTAAGATAAAGCCTGACCCTTCCCGGTTTTATTTTTTTAACCGCTATATGATCCTCAGAGTATAAAAAGCCCTTTGGTATCTTCATACTTTCTGATTTTATATTTTCTTTAAGTCAGAAAATCGCAAAAAACAAAAATTATTGATTTTAATCTGGCCCCCTGAAAACTAGAGGAAAAACATTGGAAATAATAAACGCATCCAATTTTACATTTCAGCTTTATACAATGTGAATTTTTCAATTGATCAAAAAAACGCTAAAAATCTAATCTAACTAGAATATCTTCTTTTCTGAAAATGTTTGATTATTTCCTTATATTTCCTCACTTCATCACTCAAGAGTTTCTTAAGTCATTATCTGAAAGCTGTTCGAGCTTAATCATGCTAATTTATCATCATAAAGAAATGCCAATGTCTTCAATCGCGAAATCAAACAAAAATACATATTCTGTTCATTTAGCAAATTTCATCAAAAACGGAAGAAGGTTTTCAAATAGCCCTCGTATAACATGGGAGCAGTTCTAAATTTATAGATATCCGATGGTTTTATGAACTTATACCGTGTGTGCTCCCAGTCTATCTTCAGTATAGCTTTATTAATTTCTGCTCTAAAAGGGTTTATCTCCCATTTTACACCTATCACTGGATCAACAACCTCAAATTGAGTACCCTGAACTATATTGCTCAATGAATCTCTCTTTATTGATGTCTCTTCCTCGATTTCCTTAAGAGCAGTTTCCAACGGTGTTTCTCCTTCTTCAATATGTCCAGAAACTACTCCCCACATTCCTCTATATGTTCCAACCTTTTTACTTCTTCTCATTAAAAGTATTTTACCATTGTAGCATAAGAAAGTAGATGATACAGACCTTTTCTGGAAATCCCAACCAATTATATGATTTTTAGCAGCAAAGAAGCAAAATGATGCAATCTCTTCCATAATCTTCCGTCTGCAACCTCTAAATAGATTTACAAAACTGGTTCTTCCCTTATTTGAGAAGATTGAAACAAAAGATAGGCCAACTGGTTTTTGCTCACTTCCACCCTCTGGTCCGAGAATAGAACTTTCTGAAACAACTAGATCAGCTTTTGATATATTTAAGAAAATCTCTGCAGATCTATTCGCGTAATCTTCCGAAACAGCACCATTTGGAGAGGAAAAATTGAAGAAATTTTTCATGTCGTAAGAGTATGGTATAACAGAGCCCACAAATATCTTTGATGCTCCCTTGAAACTGACTATCGTATGAGATAAAAAACCCCCGAGAGAAGATTCAACAAGCCCTACTTTCAAACCTCTGCTACGGAGAACCTCTATAAACTCTTTAGCCCTCCTCTTATAGTCTCCAAAACTTGGCGAATAAATTAAAAAATCATTCATACCGCTGTAAAGTAGGAGATCAATAAAATGTGAACTACTCCATCGTTATAGAAGATGAAGCTTCCTGCTTCAACAAGGCTATAAGCCTCTCCGTAGGTGTAAGTTCGGGCAGTTCCTACCCTTACCATCCTTAAGGTGCCCAATCCTTTGATTATCAGGGTTATATATTTTATAATTATAATCAGAAACTGACTTCTTGTCAAGTATTTGCTATTTTGTTGAATAATTTACCTTACATCTTGATTTTCATCTACTTTAATTTTTCATCTGCTAAACTTTTTTAACAGTAGGAGTCATGAAGTATAGGATTTTCAAGGTTAATTGAATGATAAGCAGAAATAAAAAGTGTCAAATGAATTATTCAACAAAATAAGTATTTGCAATTCATCCCCACACTGTAGAGGATTGGAGACTTCTTGCTAAATTTATGTTAAAAACTGTAAATTATAGACAATTGCATGATTTATTTAGTCACTATATATAAAAAATAATACATGTTGTATTTAGGAGTTATTGGGAAACCTATCTCACACTCTCTATCTCCGGCAATGCATAATGCAGTTATGAAAAAGCTTGGAATAAATGGAATATATCTTGCATTTGAAGTTGATGATTTTGAAGGAGCCGTTAGAGGCGCTTCAAAACTAGGTTTCAGAGGATTGAACATAACTATACCATACAAAGAAAATGCCTACAGCATAGCAGATGAAGCTTCCGATGATGTGAAAATAGTAAAAGCTGGAAACACAATCCTTTTTGAAAATAATCAAATAAAGGTTTTCAACACAGATATATATGGATTCCAAAAAGCCGTAGAGAAGTCCGGATTTAAGCTTAAAGATAAAAGAATTGCAATAATTGGGGCAGGTGGTGCGGCAAGAGCTATAACATACGCATCCTTAAAAGCAGGAACTGAAATCATAACAATATTTAATAGAACATATGAAAAAGCAGTAAAGATAAAAGAAGATATACAATCTTTCTACCCAGAAAAACAGATCATCCCTAAAAAACTTGAAACGATAAATTTCTCTGAATTTGACATAATAGTCAATGCAACAAACATAGGGTGGAAAAATGAAAACTTGTTTGAAATAATTGGCAAATATCCAGAAAAAACAAAGGAGAAAAAACTTTTCTTTGATACAATATACACACAAACAAAATTCCTAAAAATAGGAAAATCTCTCGGATATAAAACCCAAGATGGTAGATGGATGCTCGTATTACAAGGAGCTATGAGTTTTAAAATATGGACATCTATATACCCAGACGAAGAAATTATGTTCAGAACTCTAAAAAAAGCTCAAAAAGTTAAAAAAGACAAAGCTTAGAAAACATCAAATGAATCTTTATAGAGTCAAAACTGAACCTGATATCTATATCTCACCCCACTGAAACACTAAGAATCTAAAAATAAAGAGAAAGAGAGAAATTTTATGGACAGTATAATGTCCGCCCCTTATCAGGAATAATTATATACCATGCTCTATTAAACAATTACACAATAAACTTACTATAAAATAAAAAAGAAATTAAT
>CAZRNR010000034.1:0-22311 GCA_964601505.1 uncultured bacterium
AGCATCAGATGATATAATGCTTGTAAAGATAGACACAAATGGGAACCTACAATGGGCAAAAAGAATATATGGATCTGCTTCAGATCAACCATCTTCTATTATAAGAACATCAGATGGAAATTACATAATAACTGGAATCACACAGAGCTTCAGATTCAACGCAGGGAACGACGGCTTTATAGCTAAGGTAGACAGCTCAGGAAATTTACTTTGGTTCAAATCCGTAGGTGGACCTTATGATGATGAAGCTCCATCATTAGTAGAATCAGAAGATGGAAACTATATATTCCTTGGTTCCCTACGATCATCTTTTGGGTCAGATGACTATAACATATTAGTTGGAAAGATAGACAAAAACGGCTACATTCTATGGAAAAAGGTTATTGGTTGGGGATATACAACATCAAGCCACGAATACGGACACTCTATATCAAAAGCTCCTGATGGGAATTATATTATAATAGGAAGAACCGATTCAATACCTCCAAATTCTGATATAATTGTTATAAAGATTGATACTAATGGTAATATTCTACAGATGAATTTACTTGGTGGTGCTGGGAACGAGCTAGGTCCGGTAGCATCTTCTGCTTTCTCCGGTGGTAAAGGAAGAATAGTCTTCACTGATGATGGCAAAACAGTAATAGTAGCTTCAACCGATAGCTTTGGAAATGGGAGATTTGATATATACATCACAGAACTTTCAGAAAACACCTGTGGTCTGAAACCTGTGCAAGACATAACAATATCATTTGGAGGATTTGATGAGTTTCATATGCCGAATATATCTGATGAGACGGCAAATGTCACAATTTCTGACCTTACCGTTTTAGAAAGTCCTGGTGGGAACATAGTTGAAGCATGTTTAACTTCTGCACAAGCTCCGGCTCTAAATACATATGAATATCATGAGACATATGAATATTATAAACAATATGAGGAAAAAGGCGTAGGTTGTTCTTCATTTAATCTTTCTGCAATAATCGTAATAATATCACTGCTGATTCTCCAAAAGAGGAAAACAAGTAATCATCAAAATAAAAGCCATGACGGGGTAAATCAGAACCAGAATCTGAAGCGAAAATAACACAACTAAAGATCTAATTTTTGAATTTTTTGAGCTTTATGTGGGTGGTCAGGACCTTGGTATATTTTCAATCTTTTGAGCATTCTATATCTTTGGAAGTTTTTAGGAAGCATACCCTTTACAGCAATGTAAAGGAGTTTTGTTGGATCCTTAGCGTGTATCTTTTCAGCTGAGAACTCTTTTAGCCCACCAGGATAGCCCGTGTGCCATCTTATCATCTTTTGCTTCCATTTTTTACCGGTAAGAACAATATCTTTTGAGTTTATAACAACAACAAAATCTCCCATATTTTGATTTGGAGTATAAGTAGGTTTATTTTTTCCTTGAAGTATCATAGCTATTTTTGATGCCAACCTTCCCAAAACTTTTCCCTTTGCGTCAATAAGATACCAGTTTCTTTGGGCATAAGCTTGTTGCTTGCTCAAGAATTTTGTCGCCTGACTATACATAAGTTCTTACTTTTATTCTATTCAAGTAAATATTCTTTTTTTCAGAATCATTTTTACTCACCGGCTATAACCCAGACGACATTATACTGGTTAAAGAATGTCCAGCAATCTGCAACTCCTCTCCTCAGGGGCTTTCTTATATCCATAACATCGCCGACAAGCCTTTTAGTAACTTCTATCATTCTGAGCAGACCAACAGCCCCCGGGGGATTTGTGCAGAGAGCTCCACCAGATGGATTAATCGGAAGTTTTCCTTCCTTGAAAAAAGAGCCATCGTGTATAGGCTTGACAAGGCGCTTTTCTGCCACGAGTTCAAGAGCTTCTATTGACATAAGTTCTATGTGCGGAAATACATCCATAATCTCTGCGAAATCAACTTCCCTTTTTGGATTTCTTATTCCAGAAAGCTTGTAAGCTCTCCTTGCAGCATATCGGAGAGAATTCAGGTGAGCTAAATCCTCATAACCAGGGTAATACGGACCTATATTCACCCCAAATCCATCAACCCAAGCTCTTCTTTGCTTTGTTTTGACTATGTCTCCTCTTGCAAATATCATCGCTGCAGCTCCATCTGTTTTTGGAGCAATCATAAGCTTACGAATTGGTTCCGCCACGTAAGGTGAGGAGAGAATATCTTCAAGTATTATTTTCTCCCTTATATGAGCATCTTCGTTAGAAAACCCATTTCTTCTATTCTTTATCACAATCATTCCAAGTTCCTCTTCCCCTATTCCAAGTCTATCCATAAAGACTTTAGCCTGGAGTGCTGAAAAGCTTATAAAGTCAAGCCCACTACCTTTTAAAAATCCAGCTTGCGCATATAGAGAAGAAAGATACTTGAGATCTGATTCAGAACTTTTTCCATAACCAACAACGAGAGCTATTTTACTCTCCCCACTCATCAAACTTGAAACAGCATAAACAGCTCCAAATGCTCCATCTATATTTCGCAAGAATGTATGCCTTCTTGGCCCCTTAAGATCTAATTTCCTTGAAAGCTCAGATATATCATTATATGAGGAATATGCACATTCAACAAAATAATCTATATCAGATGAATCAATTTGTGCATATTCTAATGCTTTAACTACTGCCTCCTTTGCTAAATCTACCTCAGAAAGCGGTGAATCAGATTCCAATCTTGATATACCTATGCCGATTATACCAACCCTTATCATTGTATAGAGAAGGAAAATACTTTCTCATTCTTTATTTGCGCGTTTTTCAGATTTTCCAACCGAACCTCACATGATGAAGTAGAACTAAAATTATTTTCTATCGGGCAAGATAAGCTACCATTTAAATAAGTGGAATCACTTGAGCAGTAAATACAAGAGAAATCCGCTATCACACCTTCTGGAATAGCAAAAACACTCAGCAGATAAGTACCTTTAGAAGAAAGGCTATATGTTGTCTCATTCACATCTATACCCCAACCACTTAAAACTCTCTGGATATAAAACTCCCTTGCACCAGAAACAGATTGAGTATGTCTGAAAACCACGTATACGTTATAGTTCCCTGCAACATCAAATGGGACCACTCTGACCCTCAAAGTCAAAGGAGAGCTGAAAGTTCCATTATTAACATCATTACCTCTTAGATCTTTTGCTTCAACATACAAAGCTGGAGAATTTACAAATACAGAAATTGGACCAAATTTTAAAGTACCTATCTTACCCGCGGTATCATAAGCTATACCTGTTATAAAAAACCGACCTTCCTTTTTATACTGATGAGATAAGCGGAAAAAATACCTACGCCCACTTTTTTCTGTTGCCAAAGCTAAATCAACAGGAGTAGCTTCTCCATCTCCCCAATCCACAAAAATTTTCTGAACATCTGAATCAAGGTCTGAGACACCAAGGAAAATACCTACTTCAACAGGGGCAACACCAACAATTGATGAAGGACCTACATATGTAGCGTTTTTCACATAATCATAAGCAATATCAATAACGGGAGCAATATTTTCAGAGGAACCTGCACTCTCAAAAACAGATAACTCAATTGTCTGGGATGAGGAAAGAGGATAAGGAGCAAATCTGTTTGAGTCATACACAATCATAATAACCTTATAATCTCCTCCCCGTATATACCTATGAGATGCCTGACAACTCTCAGCACGAGTGTATTCTCCATCTCCCCAAATAAAAAGAACATAAGATATACCATTCATATCAGAACATAAAGCCCTGACATACACCAGATCGCCAGGAATAAAATTAGAAGTGGGTTCAAGAAAATCTGGATCTTTGTATGCAGAAAAATTCTCTATCTTTGGAGCATCATTTGTGATTATAGTAGTTCCGGTCTCAGAAGCTCCAGAATCATCCATACCATAGAGTCTCACATAAAATACTCCCAACTTTTCATATGTTCTTGTTAGAACTACTCTGTTATCTTTGAGTTTATCTTTTATGTTTTCTTGAGTTCCATCACCATAATCAATAATGAGATATTTGATACTTCCCCTTGAAGGTATAGCTTCAACGGTGAAAGAAACGGTCATGGGGAAAGAATCATAATTTTTGGAAGGAGATATAACAAGCATTGGACCTGCAGTTGGTGGAAGTTCTTTTAAGTCAGTACAAGAAACCAAATTAAAAATAAAAATAGAAACAAAAAATATTCCTGCCTTCTTCACAAATAAAAATATTAAGAAAATCAAAATAAAAATTTGAAGAAATCTTCAAAAATGCTGCATTAGGCTATTTACAAATTTCATCAAGAAATTGATAAAATAAACCTGTGAGTTCTGTCTTAATATATTTTCTATTTCTTATTATTACTACTGCTATTAATACTTTTCTTACAAAAGAGGCAAGAAGCTATGATGTAGGCTTTATAATTGCAACAGAAAAAGAAGAAAGATATAAGAAAGATAAAAAATTTTTTCTTGAAGAGGCTAAAAGTCTTGGCCTCTCTGTTTTTTTTGGCAGCTCCGATAACGATCAAGAAAGGCAAAATGAACAGGTCTTAAAAGCAGTAAGAGAAGGGGTAAAAGTCATAGTAATTCAACCGGTTGATTCTTTTGGTGCTAAAAAAGCAATCCAAATAGTAAAACCACACAAAATCAAAATCATAGCTTATGATAGGATAATATACGATGCATACATAGATTATTACATAACACACGATTCAGTCCTTGTAGGTATATTACAATCCAGAGAGTGTACAAAATTCTCGGGAGAAAAAGGAAATGTTGTCATACTTTCAGGTGGTAAAAACCACTCAGTTGCTAAGCAGATAACCACAGGGAACCTTATGATCCTTGAGAAAATCCCAAACATAAAAATATTAGGTGTATTTTACCATGAGAATTGGGATGAATCAGAATCTTACATTACAATCAAAGAAATACTGAAAAAAAATTCCGATTTAAGGTGCATTATTGCAAACAACTCATCACTGGCAAGAGGAGCTATAAAAGCTCTGGAAGAAAATTCAATAAATCCAAAGGATATTTTTATAGCGGGAGCAGATGCAGATCTTGAGAACATAAAACTTCTGATTCAGGGGAAACAAAAAGTTGAAATACTAAAAGATATAGAACCTTTAGCAAGGACAGCTGCAAGAGTTTCCTATGATATCATAAAAGGAAAGAATCCAGATTTCCAAGATGTTCTTAACAACGGAAAAGTTGATGTGAAAGTGATCAAAATACCGGTTGAACTCATAACCAAAGAGAATATAGATCTCCTGATAAAAAGAGGCTTTCATAAAAAAGAAGATATTTATGGTAAGTGAAAACTAAAACTCATATCCAAAGCAATTCTATCTAATTAGTAAAAAATCAAAGATTTGAGCTTAAATGCAGGATAGGTTATAAAATTTTCCTGAGGAATGAATTTGCTAAAATGAAAATATTCAAATATCACAAGAAAGATCAACAGAATTTACAGGATTCCCCCAAGACATTTTTCTTCTGATTGACCTATTAAATACCCCTTTATCCTCTTAAGTAGGATCTGGCGAACTCTTTGAATACCTATTTTATAGCTATAAGGATCTTTAGATGTAAAAAATTCGCTAAAGGTTTTTGTTCCGCTGAAGGATTTATCTTTACACAAAATGGAATAACCAATAACAACCTCAACCAAATATCCTCTAACTCTTCCATCAGGGTCAAAAAATGATGGATTCTCTCGGTAATCTAATATTTCCGCTGAGACTTCCGCTTTTTTATCTCCACTCCCAAACAAAAATCTTTCCTGAACAAACCAATAAGTTCGGCTGATAAGATCTATTTCAACTGAACCGGGAAGTTTATGAGAACAAGAGAAAAATCCAGAGAGAAAAAGAAGAATGAGCATACAAATAAGGATAAAGTTTCAAACCAAAAGAATCATCAACGCAAAAACTGAAAAAAATAAGAAGAAGATATCTCCTGAATATAATGAAAATTGTGATCATAGAAAAAATAAACAGTCCACGAGATTTAAAACTTCTCACTCTGGAGGAACTTGAAAGATTATCTCAGGAGATAAGAGAAATTATAATAGATGTAGTATCTAAAAACGGGGGTCATCTATCTCCTTCACTTGGTATAGTTGAGCTTATTTTAGCTCTCCACTATGTTTTTGATATGCCGAAAGACAAAATAATATTTGATGGAGGATATCAAGCTTATGCACATAAGCTTATAACAGGAAGAAAAGAATACTTTCACACATTGAAAATATGGAATGGTCTTGGAGGATTTTTAAGGAGGGAAGAATCTGAATATGATATAATTGCTGCAGGACACGTCGGAACTTCGGTTTCGTCAGTTCTTGGTATATCTGAAGCAAGCAAGAAACTCGGCGAAAATGGGAAAACTATAGCGGTTATTGGAGATGGAGCAATGACTTGTGGAATGGCTTATGAAGCAATGAATCATGCTGGCGAAATGAAGTCAGACCTCATAGTCATACTTAATGATAATGGAATGTCCATATCTCCAAACAGAGGAGCGATAGCTTCATATTTTTCAAAAATAATGGCAGAACCTATATTCTTCAGAGCAAGAGAATCTATCAAAAAAATCATAAGAGAAACACTATCTCAAAAAGGAGAAGATATAATCAGAGTAATTAGAAGAGCCGAAGCATCATTTATATCTCTTCTCACACCGGGTATTTTATTTGAATCTCTTGGATTCTACTACTTTGGTCCTGTAGATGGGCACAACATAAGAGAACTCATATGGATACTCAGAAAGGTAAAAGAATGGAAAGGACCAGTTTTAGTTCATGTCAAGACCAAAAAGGGAAAAGGATATAAACCCGCAGAAGATGATCCGGAATTTTTCCATAGAATTGCTCCATTTGAAAAATCAACAGGTAAAGTCATAAAAAAATCAACAAATCCATCTTTTTCTGCAGTTTTCGGAGATTTTATAGTTGATCTTGCCAAAAAAGATAAAAGAGTTGTAGGAATCACTGCTGCAATGCCTCTTGGGACAGGACTTGACAAACTACACAAGGAAATTCCAGATAGGTTCTACGATGTAGCGATAGCTGAACAGCATGCTGTGACATTTGCAACAGGTTTAGCTCTCGGAGGTATGAGACCTTTTGTAGCAATATACTCCACATTCCTGCAAAGAGCTTACGATCAGATCTTACACGATATGGCTATACAGAATGCCCCGGTATGTCTATGCATAGATAGAGCCGGCATAGTCGGAGAAGATGGGGCCACACATCATGGTGTTTTCGACATAGCATACCTCAGACCAATCCCTAACATAGTTCTAATGTCTCCCGCTGATGAAAACGATCTGAGAGATATGCTTCTTACATCTCTTAATCTTGGCAAACCCTGCGCAATAAGATACCCAAGATCTGAAACATTTGGCTTTCCAAGAAGGGAACCAAGAGTAATAGAAATAGGACGATCGGAAGTCAAAAAAGATGGTTCAGATTTGACTATACTTGCTTATGGAAGTTTGCTTTACGAAGCATCAAAAGCCGTAGAAGAAGCAGAAAAAGAATATAAATGTTCAATAGCACTTATAAACGCAAAATTCGCAAAACCACTTGATACCGAAATCATATGTCAATACGCACAAAGGACAAAAAGGATTATAACAATAGAAGAAGCAAGAAAAGATGGAGGATTTGGATCCGCTGTCCTTGAACTCCTTGCTGACAAGAAAATAAAAGCAGATGTCATAAGGCTTGGAACACCGGATTTTTTTGTAGAACAAGGATCAAGAACAGAACTACTTTCTCTCCTTGGGCTTGATAAAGATGGAATAAAAAGAGCAATAGAACGGATACTATTTGAAACATAAAAAATTAACTAAATTTTCTGATCACTCTCTTGTTGAGATTTAAACAAAAAAAATATAAATCATATGGGTAAATGAGGCATTAATGAATGCATGGAACCAAACAATATTGCAAATCCGAGCAGCAAAGTGATTAAGAATTAAAATTTTCCCATTCTTGCGCGGATTTACGGATTAATCCAATTTAGCGGATTTGATTATAGTTTTAATATCCTGATCCGTATCAACTGGGATAAGTTTTTTTGAACCTACAAATACCTTTATCTTCATACTGTTATCAATAGCACGAAGCTGTTCCAATTTTTCTTTCTTCTCGTTCTCTGTTTGCTTCATTTTCAAGAATTTGAAAAGAGCATCTGTGCGAAAAGCGTATATCCCCGCGTGTAAAATATATTTTTCCGCTCCAAAAGGAATCTGACTCCTTGAGAAATAAATAGCAAAACCCTGAGGATCAACCACAATCTTAACCCTGTTTGGATTCATATATTCTGTTTTTTCTGAACTCCAAAAACCATAAGTTGCGATATCCGCCCTTTTATCCCGAGCCAAAGATAAAACTACAGAATTTATAATATGCGGAGTAATAAGAGGTTCGTCTCCCTGAACATTGACAACAATTCCCGGTATCTTTACGCCTTCCTGTTTCAAGATTTGGATGAGCTTTCCTACTCTATCTGAACCAGACTTTATATCTTTTCCTCTAACTACGAAAACATCTAATTTTTCCGCCAGATTTCTTGGCAGAGAATCCTTGAAACGCAGAACGGTATTTTTTATTCTATCAGAATCTGTAGCGACAAAAACTTTTTTAGCTCTAGACCTAATACAAGACGATACAGTATGAATTAGAACCTCCCGTCCAAAAAGCTTTAGCAATAACTTTCTCGGGAGTCTTTTTGAATTTTCTCTCGCAGGAACGACACAAAAAAAGTCATCCATCAAATCAGGATTTCTTCTTTGATTTTATATACTCTATTGCATCTCCAACAGTTTTTATCTTATCAAGGTCTTCATCTGGAATAGATATTCCAAACTCTTCCTCAAGTTTCATAACCATATCAACTATATCAAGAGAGTCTGCTCCAAGGTCATCTATAAAAGAAGCATCATTCCTTATGTCCTCTATCTTCTTACTCAACTTCTCCGCAATTACACTTTTAATCTTTACCTCCAAATCCTCCATCATATTGAAAAAATAAAAACTTAGATCGGAAGTTTTGATAAATTTCAAAAAACGAATGTGGATTTGCGGGAATTAAAATTAATTGGATTTCTTCCTCAGGAGATCCGCAAAGTTAAGAATTCCGGATAGAAACATAACAAATGCTCCAAGCCATACAAACGATACCAAAGGATTCTCCCAAACCTTTATGTAAATTCCTCCATCCTCTCCTGCTTTTATAAAGACAATATAAAAATCCTTAAAAAGTCCATACTTTATACCTGCTTCTGTAGTCGGCTCATCCCATGTTAAATAAATTCTTTTTTCGGAAGAAATCTTAAAATCTCCATTAGAATCCGACACTTCAAAAACTGCCCTGACCGCTGAAAAATTCTGTCCGACATAGTTCTCCAAATCTTTAAAAGTTATCTTGTAATCCCCAAATATAGTTTCCTCCCCGAGCTTTAGAAAAATCTCCTTCTCCTTATACATAAGCTGAGAAAAAGCTACGCCTATACAAAAAATAAAAAATCCAACATGAGCTGACATCTGAAAAATCTTCCTCAGGATCTTATTCTTCCTCCTTAAAACATCAATGATAATCATATATATCCCCAGAAAACTCAAACCTGCAACCAATCCAAGATCAACCGAGAAAAAGATTGAAACACCAGAAAAAGGTAAAAGGAATGGTATAGCGATATGAAGAATATTTTTCTTCAAATACCAAAAGCCATTTCCCCATGGTATAGACTGTCCCAAAGAAATAAAAACAAGCAGTATAACAGAAAGAGGACCAAAAATTCTGTTGTAGAAAGGTTTCCCAAAAGTTATCTTATCACCTGTTATTGATTCCCAAATTACAGGAAATATTGTTCCAAAACTGACCGTAATAAGCATAACAAGGAGAACAATAACTCCAGAAAGCATAAAAAACTCTCTTGAAAAGAGATGGTTCATCTCAAACTTCTTTTTATCTTTCATATTCATTCCTATATATGTGCAAAAACCTACTATAACAGCTATGAAAATAAGAAAAGCTACTCCAAGTTCTGGATTCTGAACGAATGAATGGACTGATATAAAAACTCCAGATCTGACCAAAAATGTTCCAACCATTGACAAAACAAAAGTGAGCGCTATGAGAATAAAAGAAAATAGACGGAAATAACCAAATTTCCTTTCAAACATACTTATGTGAAGAAAGGATGTAAGAGAAAGCCAGGGTATAAAGGATACATTTTCTACTGGATCCCACGCCCAGTATCCTCCCCAGCCGAGTTCAGAATAAGCCCACCATCCTCCCAAAACTATTCCTAAGGTTAAAAAAGCCCAGTTCCATATAGCCCAAACCCTATAACTTGTCCCAAGACCTAAAATCCTCTCCACAAAAAGTGTAAAAGTGACAACTGTTCCGGTAAGCCCAGTATATAGAAAAACGGGATGAAGAACCATTCCAAAATGCTGAAGTAGTGGATTGAGCTCCCTGCCATCTTCTGGTGGAGGGTAAAAGAAAGAAAAAGGTTTTGATATAAAGCTTGAGATAAAAAGAAAAAAAGAAATGGTAAAGAAAACAATAGCGTAGGAAATTGGATGATTCTTCTTGCCAGAGATAACCGACTGAAGAGAGAGCAAGAGTGTCCAGAATAAAATTGAGCCTTCCTGTCCGCCCCATAAAGCAGTGATTTTGTAAATCAAAGGTAGCAAAGAATTAGAGTGGTTAGCAACAAATTTTATATAGTAATGACCATTTACAAGAGATAGTACCAATGTAAGACAACCCAAAAATACAACAAACAATACAGAAATCTCTATCTTCCACAAACTTTCAAGGGTCTGGTTTTTCAGAGAAAGTATTAAACCGAAAAGCGACAGAAGCAAAGCGGTATATATAAAGAATTCTCCTAACTTCAGCGAGGTAAAAATCATATCATAACAGATTGAGTTGATCCTGATAAACTTCTATAATCTCTCACAAGCTTTTCAACCGTCTCAATTATAACACTAAGAGAAGTTCCTGGAACAAATATAGCTTTAACTCCATTTTTCTTAAGATATTCAAAATCATCTTCTGGTATTATTCCGCCAACAACCACTGGTTTTGAATCTATTTTTCTCTTTTTTAGCTCCTCCATAAGCTTTGGGATAAGAACATTGTGAGCACCAGATAAAATAGAAATACCTATAAGATCAACATCTTCCTCAAGAGCAATATCAGCTACCTCATATGGAGTTTTATGCAATCCCGTGTATATAACTTCAAAACCTGCTTCCTTTAACGCTCTCGCAATAACTTTTGCTCCCCTATCATGACCATCAAGCCCTATCTTAGCAACAAGAACCCTACCCTTTAGCATAACATGTAAATATTTTAGTAAAAAAAACAAACCTTATTATATCTTCAAAAATTGTTGAAAAGTTATAAAATCTGGATTCAAAAAATGAAAAAAATACAAACATACAACTAACTTCAGGATTTTCTGGTAATACATTTATTCATATCCTCATATCTGATCTTTATATCATTATTTTTTATATCCCAAAGTTCTGCTTAACAGATTTTTATCTGAGTGAAAACTTTTCTTTCTCTAACACATCTTAAGGATTGATAAAAAGGGCCTGATCACTTCCGACATAAACTAAATCTAATTAGATTTACCTTAAAAAATCTTGACGAAAGCAAAAAAACATTTTCAAAAATTATTGCTACTTGGATTCTCGAGTGATTAAATCAAAGATATGAAAAAGTTAAAAAAGCTCTCATTAAACTTTGTATTAATAATTTTTTTCATATCATTATACGCACAAAATTCATATTCATCATCATCAGAAGAAATATGGAAATGCGGAACAATCGCTCCTCCGGGAAGTGGATATGAAAAAGTAATAAAAAAAATAACAAGCGAAATAGAAAAAATCTTAAACGTCAAGATAAAGGTTTACTATGCTAATTCCTTCAAAGATGAAATAGATATAGCTGAGGGAATGAAATCAGGAAAACTAGATTGTGGAATGCTCACAGGAAATGGTCTTGGATACCTTTCTATATATACAAGAGTTCTTGAATTACCTTTTCTTATAAAGTCAAAAAATGAATGGAATAAAATTAGAAATAGCATAACAACAATTATCGCAAACACTATGAGAAATGAAGGATGGGAACTGATAGGTTTATTTGGAGTGGGTTTTGTACATTTTCTCTCTAAATATCCAATCGAGAGAATTCAAGACTTTTCTGACAGAACATTTTGGGTATGGGATACTAACCCCATACAGGTTGAATCATTTAGTGTCTTAAAAACTTTTGGAACCAAACCTCTTGAAGTCAGTCCCCTTGATTTACTTTCATTCTCTGATAAAATAGATATAATCTGGGGACCAATATATGCTTTTGTTGCTTATGGATGGTATAGGAATTTCAAATACATTATGTTTCCCCCTGTACTCTACTTTCCAGGTGGAGCAGTTGTCTCATCTGAAAAAATAAAAGGGTATTCACAAGAACAGCTCTCAAAAATCCGTGATATATTTCTTAAAGAAGAAATAACGGAAGAATTAGAAATTCTAAATGAGAAAGCGTATGAAATACTAATAAAATCTGGTATAAAAAGAGTTGAGATAAAAGATGTTGATAAACTTGAAGGTGCTTTCAAATCACAAATGTATGAATCCTTCAAAAAATATCTACCATCCTGGTTAATGATCTCTGTTATGGAGGAGGTAATAAAGGTAAGGGATATAAGGTGAAGTGAAAATATTCGTACAATGGTAATGATACAGTTGAAATTAAATCAAAAACTACAAAAATTTTGAAAATAAAAAAGAGATAATCAGGTATGAGCTACGATGAGAAACCAAATAAAATAAGAAAACAGAAAAACAGTATTGATATGTTGAAATAAGTTGATATAAAATGTAGAAGAACAGAATAAACAAAATAAAAACCCTCCCGAACATTTCTGATAATGCTTAATAGGCTTTCTGACTTGCTATTGTATGATTTATGCAAAGACCAGCAAATATAATATCGCTCCCCAAGATTCCAGAACTCAAAAACAGGGTGCTTTTTACACTTCTGATGCTTTTCATATACCGAGTTGGGATATTTATACCGCTCCCTGGAGTAGATGTTCAAGCTCTGAAGGAGTTTTTCGCAAGAGCTGAGGGAACCCTCCTTGGGCTTTTCAATCTTTTCTCCGGTGGTGCCATGGAAAACGCGTCTATCTTTGCCCTTGGTGTAATGCCGTATATCACATCATCCATCATAATGGAGGTCATGAGTTCTGTCTTTCCAAAACTTCAGGAACTAAAAAAACAAGGAGAACTTGGAAGACAAAAGATAAATCAATACACTCGTTATCTCACAATATTTCTTGCACTCTTTCAAGGCTCATTCTGGGCACTCTCCCTCGAACAAACTTTTGTTGGAACAGGTTCCTTAGCTGTTCATGGGGGTTTCCTATTCAGAATATCCTCCGGTATAATCCTACTTATTGGAACTATGTCTCTTTTATGGATAGGTGAGCAGATAACTAAAAAGGGGATTGGCAATGGCGTATCGCTCATAATATTTACTGGAATAATAGCCGGACTCCCCGGAGCAATAGGAAATCTCTTTACACTCATAAAACTAGGAGAAATCGAACCTATGAATGTCATAATGGGACTGATACTTATGTTAATAGTCGTCGGTTTTGTTGTATGGATAGAAGCTTCCTATAGAAAAATAACTATTCAATATGCAACAAGAGTCATGGGAAGAAAAATAGTAGGCGGTGTTTCATCTTATCTCCCAATAAAACTCAATATCTCTGGAGTTATCCCTCCGATATTTGCATCATCACTTCTTATGTTTCCTTTAACAGTAGCTCAATTTGTCCAAAACCCAATAACACAGAAAATAGCAGAATTCCTAAATCCACTATCCATCCCCTACAACATAATATACTTCGCTCTAATTATGTTCTTCGCATTCTTTTATACAGGGATAATTTTTAACCCATACGATGTCGCTGAAAATCTACAGAAAGCAGGGGCATTTATACCAGGAATCAGACCCGGCGAAAACACAGCTAAGTTCCTTGACGGGATCATAACCAGATTAACTCTTATAGGAGGAATATATCTTGGATTCATATGTGTTCTGCCAACATTTTTTATATCCGGGATGAACCTACCTTTCAGATTTGGAGGAACAGCATTACTCATAGTGGTTGGAGTAGCTATGGATACAATAAGGCAGGTCGAGTCTCTCCTACTTATGTCAAGCTATGAAGGAATGATGGGGAAGGAACCCGTTTTCAGAGGAAGAACTGTCTTCTAATATGATAGAAGAAAAAGATAAGATAGGAAAAGCAATAGAAACACAAGATGAAATAGACTTATTTGAAATCATAGGTATTCTCTGGAAAAGAAAAAAATTAATCATACTAATCACCATAACAATAACAGTTCTAGCAATAGTTTATTCCTTAGTAGCTACTCCTGTTTATAAAGCGACAGCGAAGATAATCCCTGTCTCATCACAAAGAAGCACATTCTCTATACCATCAGAACTAATAGGCATTGCAGGAATGTTCGGTCTTGGAGGAACTGCCGGCGGAGCTGAAATAATAAAGGCAGTACTTGGTTCAAGAGAACTTGCAAAGCTCGTAATCAAAAAGCAGGATCTCAAAAGATTTATATATCCTAAAGTCTGGGATGAAAAAACAGGAGAACCAAAAGTATCTCCGGAAAAGATACCTCAAGATGATGAAATAGCAGAACTGTTTCTAAAAAACTTTCTCAAAATAACAGAAAATCCAAAAGAAAAAACTATAGAGATTTCTGTAATATTTCCAAAACACTCTACTCTATCGGCAATTGTTGCAAATGAAGTAATAGATTCACTACAAACGATATTAAATCAGAAAGCTTACACAAATGCCAAAAGAAATAGGCTATTTATTGAGGAGCAGGTGAATATCGCAAAGAAAAACCTGCAGATGGCTGAAGATGAATTCAGAGAATTTCAAGAAAAATACAATGCAGTGGCAATAGATAAACAAATGGAAGAAAGTATAAAGCTATACGCAGAGCTGGTCGGAATGCTTTCGGAAAGGGAAGTTAAACTTGGAGTATTAAAAAAAATCACAACCCCAGATAATCCCGAAGCCATAGCACTTGAACACGAGATAAGAGAAATAAAACGGAAACTCAAAGAACTTGAAGAGGGACAGAAAAAAGCAGACCTGAAAGGTTATGTTCTAGACCCGACAAAAAAAATCATAATACCAATAGAGAATGTTCCAAACTTAGCGATTGAGTATATAAGAAGAAGAAGAGAACTTGAAATCCAGAACGAAATTTACAAAGTCCTCCTTACCTCTCTTGAAAAGGCAAAAATTGAAGAAGCAAAAGAAGATGTATCATTTCAGGTCATAGATTATGCATATCCACCACGATACAGATTCAAACCTAAAAGAAAGCTTATAGTCGCTGTCGCTTTTACCTCATCACTTCTTCTTGGGATTTTCCTCGCACTCCTGATTGAATCAATTGATAAAAGAAAAAAACAACAATCATAAAAATGGGGAAGTTGCTATACGGCAATGATATAATATACGGATACCAGCATTCTATCTCTCAAGAGATAGAATTAGCTGGATTAGGGCTCATGACAGGTGAAATGTGTTCAGTAAGATTAAAACCTCTACCAGAAAATTCCGGAATTATTTTCAAGATTCAAGATGAAGAAATAAAAGTTTCTCAAAACACAACATCTCCGGGATTCCACAACCTATGTCTGAAAACCTCTGAATCTGACATTATGTATATAGAACATCTGTTAGCTACACTTTTTGCATTTGGAATAGATAACTTACTTATAGAGGTTCAGGGGCCAGAAATACCTTTCTTTGATGGTTCTGCACTGATATTTTCAGAAAGACTGCTTCAAACCGGACTTGAGGAACAAGGAGAAATGAAAAAATACGGTGTATTGCTTGAAGAGCTTGAAGTTCAGGAAGGGAAAAGTTATATAAAAGCAATACCTTCAGGAGATTTTTCTGTATTCGCAGAATATATATCACCTACAGGCAAGTCTGAAAGCTTTGAATATAACTTAAACACATCATTTGCCGATGAAATATCTCCAGCCAGAACATTCATATACGAACAAGATCTGAAAAATGTAATTGAGTCTGGAATTTTCAAAGGTGGAAATCTTGATTGCGCTGTAGTCTTCAGAGGAGATGAACCCATAAACACAGATACAAGATTTCCTAACGAAAGAGTCAGACACAAAATTCTTGATTTTCTCGGAGATATGTTCTCTCTAAACTTGAGAATAACTGGAAAATTCTTTATAAGGTCTCCGTCTCATAAATTAACTCGTGAGTTCATCAAAAAATTAAAGTATGTAGTCGTATAACGAAAATCAAGAACTAATAATTACCAAGAGATATTCCGATACTAAAATTTAATAGAAAAATAAAAGAAATAAAAAATAAGATATGAATGTAGAAGTATTTTTTATATATTCTATAATTTCAGCTGTATTTTCTTCAGAAAGAACTTTAGTATCAAAGGTAGGAGATCAAACAAGGGTTTCCGTTGCATACTATTCAGGAAGATTCATAGCTGTATATGAGGACACAAACTGCGGTAAGCCAGAAAAACATGCGTGCTTAAACATAGGTGGAGCAGAAGAGTTAGCAGATGATTCATTCGCCTCAACAGCTTTTCCGTCTGTTGGAGTTGATTCTAACGGGAACATATATTTAGTTTGGTCAGATGCAAGAGCAGTAGATCCTAACACAGGACAGCGAACATGGGATATATACCTGCGAAAAAAAATCTCAAACAGCTGGCAAACCTCCCAAATGATAAATAATAAAACCGCATCGGATCAATGTAAAACTACAGGAGATCAAATAAGCCCAGATATATATGTCTCAAACTCAGGTATATATGTAGTCTGGCAGTCTATAGAGTCATCTGGAAGGAGCTTTATATGCTTTGCACATTCACCAGACTTTGGAACAACTTGGAATCCAAATAAAAAATTAGGAGAAGGATACAATCCATCAGTAGCTGCATATGGCTCAAACATATATATTGTCTTTTCTGATATAAATGGAAATGTAAAATTACTCAAATCTCAAGACAACGGAAGTAGCTTCACCCTAAGATCAAATCCCATATATAGCGCAAGAAGAAGATTACCAGATCTATCTGCTCCAGATATAGCCATATCATCAACAGGTAATATACTTGTTGTCCTCCAGGATAAACTAGAAAAAAACGGAATAGAAGACATAGACATAATTCTTATTTCTTCCGGAGACAACGGAGAATCTTGGTCAGCACCTTCAAACCTTGATCTTCCAGGAGACCAAACAAATCCCTCCATAGTATATACAGGTGGAATATTCATATTCTACAATCAGACAAAAGGATTGGATCCTGATATATACTATGTAGAGGCTCAAGGTAATGTTTCTGTGTCTTACGGAGAGTTCTCGCCAACAGGAATAAATGAATTAAATTCAGGAACTCAAAACATTCCGATCCTCCAGCTTAAGCTCACAGCTTCTCCTGAAATCGGATCAGCAGAAGTAAAAACATTAAGGTTCAAAGCATCTGGAACATTTGATGACTCAATCCACATATCAAAAGTAAAAATGATACTTGATTCGGATGGCAACGGAATAATAACATCGTCCGATACAACTCTATCTGAAAGTATATTCCAAGCTGACGACTCATATACAACACTTTCTGTGAATGTGGTGGTATCCTCATCACCGGTCTATATACTCTTTGTAGTTGATCTCTCTCAACCTATACCAAGAGGAAAAACATTTTCTGTTTCAATTAATCCGGTATCAGATATTCTTGCGGTTGTCCCATCAACATCAATAGGTGTTCCTGTAACAGGCCCCATTCTTTCGTCATCAACGTTGAAGATAATTAACAACTTACCAATAATAAACCTAATTGCGAATCCATCAAGTGTTCTTGAAGGTTCTGGAACAACAGTTACTCTTGACGGGAGTTCTTCATATGACCCAGATGGCGATAATATAAATCCTTCATGGGCACAGATATCTGGTATTCCTGTATCTCTGAATATCTCCGGCTTAAAAGCATCATTTGTTGCACCATCTTCAGTGACAAGGAATGAAAGCTTAGTTTTTCAACTGACCATATCTGATTCTTTCGGCGGATCTTCTACAAAACAGGTATCCGTAACAGTTATAGATTCACTTAACGAACCACCAGTTGCAAGAGCACGAATTAACATAGGAGGAAGTCGTTTTGGAGGTATAGTGGAAGTAAATGAAGGTTCTACTGTCATACTTGATGCCTCTGAAAGCTACGATCCAAATGGGGACAGCATATTTTACTTCTGGTCAAAAATCTCCGGACCCGAGATATCAATATATAACCCTTCAGGAATAACAGCATCATTTGTAGCTCCAGATGTAGTTGGCTCATCACAGGATACGGTAGTGATAAATCTCTCCGTAAGAGATAGCAAAGGAGCAACAGCATCTGACAGGATTGAAATAAGAGTCAGGAACACCAAAGACGATCCACCAGTAGCTCGGTTTTCAGCAAACCCATACAGGGGGACAGCTCCACTGACAGTATTTTTTGATGCTTCAGCATCATTTGATTACGATGGATTCATAATACTATACTCATGGGATTTTGGAGATGGTGCAGTAATTGATACAACTTCCCCGACAGTGAATCACACATATAACACACCGGGAGAATACAGGGTAAGCCTTAAAGTAAGAGATTCTGGAGGGAACGAGTCAGTCTTTTCATCTATGATAACAGCACTTTCATCTGTGCCTGCGATTTCTATTTTAGCTCAGGTGCAAAACACATCAGTTCCATACGGTGTGCCAAAAAATGTATTATCCTTGAAAATATCAAATATATCTTCTGAAAAAATATTTATAAATTCAATAAATATAAGAATTCAGGGAACTCCCAATGCTCTAATTGAAGCTTTCACGGATGAAAATATAGACGGGATACCAGATAAAAGAATCCAAACCTTTACTTTAAATACAACATCCCAGTTGCTTTCATCTCTAACACTGAACACAGATCTTTTAGAAGGTAGTAGCATAAGTGTTCAGATATATGTTACACTCAACCCTTCATCAATACCTGCAAGCTATGAATTATCTGTTCTTGGAATATCTGCTCGTGGTTCGGTATCTGGAACAGATCCGCAAATATACGGAATAAGTTTTCCCTACACCGTAAAATTTGGAGTTTCAAAACCAGCTGTTGTATTCTCATCTCCATCAACATTTTGGGCTATATCAGGAGATAATGTTCCATTTTCTATTGATATTTCCGCTAACGGTGCAGACTTCAAAATATCTTCTCTATCTTTTGAATACGATCCAACAAAAATATCAAGAATATTAATATTTGAAGATGTGAATAAAAACGGTATATTTGATTCAAATGATATAGCTATAGGAGACCTAACGCAAGGTGAGCAGAAATTGAATCTTTCATTAGAAATTCCAAATGGAACTAAAAAAACCATAGGATTCCGGGCGTATCCGGTCCCTTCTACCCAAACCTCACCTCTGCTGATGATACCAATCTTCGCGTCTTTTATATTACTTCACATGAGACGGAAGAAACTCCTGTTATTATTAGTTGCTTTGCTTTTCCTTTCTTTCAACTTCTGCGCTAATAAACCGGGAAAAGGTGTTATACAAAAAGGTCAAGAACAAAAACAGGAGCAGGGAACGCAAGATCAGCAACAACAAACAGATCAGGGCAAAGTTGATTTCTCAAAGTACGGAAATAAAACTAAATTTATTCTAAAGGGAGTAGAAATAAGCACTTCAACCTCTGAATACGATGTCGTAGGATTGCCTCTTGAAGTATGGGTGCTATACTGAAATTCAAGAATATCTCTTTACCTGAAACATTCAATAAATATCATCCCAACCAATCCGATATGAAATTTCTCAAATTACATTTATCTTCATATGACGGATCAAAAATCTTGATCTCAACTTTTCAAAATATTTCCCCCTATTTAAAACCATTCATACAATAAGGCTAAAATAATCAGGAAACAAACCCGCACAAAATCTTGAAAAACATAACAGAGCAATCGGAACAGCACTTATATTTATTATAATGAAACCGATCAAGAGTAAGCTGTTGGAAATATTTGTCTTGCTACTTTTCAGCTGCAAGTATGCAAAAATAGAAGATATAAACCAGAAAAATATAAACCAGATAAAACAGTCTGGAATTTACATTTATAAGGGCCAAGAAAAAATATTACTCCGTGGTGTAAATATAGCTCATACTTCTAAAAGAACAGTGATACCATGGGTTCAAAGAGAAGATGTAGAAAGGTTGAAAAGATTCGGTTTGAACTTCATAAGGCTTACAATATTTTGGTCAGCAATTGAGCAAGAAAAGGGTAAATATGACAAAAACTATATTGAGAAAATAAGAGAAAAAATAAGGTTGTTTGAAGAATTTGGAATGTATGTTCTGGTAGATCTTCATCAAGATCTTTACGGATTTCAAGCGACGGATTCAAATGAGGGAGATGGAATACCTCAATGGGCCCAGGACCCTGAATGTCCCCCGTTCAAAGACCTTAAACCCTGGATGCTAAACTATATTGACGAATCTATATCTTGCCAGTTTGAATCTTTCTGGAATGACAAGAACGGAGTACAAACAAAATATCTCGAAATGTTTGAGTTTATCATTGAACAATTTCACGAAGAAAGAGCAGTAATAGGCTTTGAAATTATGAACGAACCGTGGCCAGGATACAGCTGGAGCAACACCGAAGAGTGGGAAAACAAAAAATTAAGAGAATTTTACAATAAAGCTATAAAAATACTAAGGAAATACACACAGAAGCTTTTTTTCTATGAGACACACCCGTTATCTGATTTCGGATATCCATTTTATCTAAAAAAACCTGATGGAGATAACCTTGTTTATGCACCTCATATATATCCTATATCGGGATTCCTCGGAAGCCAATCAGAAGGAGATCTTTTAAAAACATTCAATATGCATCTTGAACACTCAATACAAAACAATGTCCCTATGCTCGTTGGAGAATATGGAGTAGCCTGGAGTGATAATGATGCCTACAAAAAGATAAAAGAGCACATAGATACATTTGACTCAAACTTTATTGGATCAGCAATATGGGCATATGATAAATCTTCAAACTACGACCTTGGTATAGTAGACGATTATGGCAGTCCTCTTTCAAATTTCATTCCCGTCATAAGGCCTTATCCTGAACTTGTAAATGGAGAAATGAAGAAAATAAAATATAGCGACGATAACACTGAGTTTTCTTTTGAATTTGAAGGAGAATATTTTATCTTAAAATGTCCAGAAATATTTTCTTGCTTCATAGGTTCAGAAGAAATAACACAAGGAAACAATAAAATAAACAAAAAAGAAGGGAAGATATCTTGGAAAATGAGGCAGAAATTATGGTAGGCTATAAAAATCAACAGATTAGATATATAAAAAGAAAAGGATTGTTGGTGGATTGTAATTATAATTACCAAAAGCTAAAGAATTTAATCATAATCTTGGGCGACTAACAAAGCTTATTTTAAAACTACATCTTTCTGAATTCACACCTCAAACCAGAACAAAAATTGAACTTTGCAACAAAGCCAAAAGAGAAGATAAAATATCTTCGAAAAAATTTGGAAGAAAGAATAAAAGAATTCTTCAAAACAAAGAGGGGAAAAAGTTATATAAAAATCTTTATATCTGTATTGATTGCTTCAATAATAACTTCTATTTCTCTGAAGATAACTAACCAAAAATATCAAAAGGAGATAGAAAAAATAAAACAGAAAATAGAAATTGAAACAAGCAAAAAGGATACAAAAAAAATCAGAGAAGAGTATCAAAAATATAAGGAAATCATAACAATTTGGGAAATATCAAAAGATCAAAATAAGGCAATATACGAATTTTTGATTTTAATATCAAAAGCTGTAAATGAAAAAATTCAGATAAATGAGATCAGTATATCAGCTCAAGATTCCTTAAAGATTAATTTTGCAATAACTGGAATAACTAAACAAGGACAAAGCCTAAAATCATTCTCTTCAAAACTAAACAAACAGGAAAAGAATAAAATCCTTGTAAAATCAGAAATAACAGAGATACAAAAGGAAAATGATAAGATAAAATTCAGAATATCCGGAAACTTTAGTTTGAAGTAATGCTACTTTATGGGAATCAAGATGCTCTGTCCAACAATGCAAATTTTAAACTTTCATCAAAATTCCACTTCCTGTTT
>CAZRNR010000035.1:0-21909 GCA_964601505.1 uncultured bacterium
AAAGCAGACATAACTACGAAGTCGCTTCTGTAATTTTGAAATTTACTAATAGAGAGTTTTTGATGAGCTCATAAAGTCTGATGTACAAAGGGATTTAAAAGTTCCCCTCTACTTTCCAATAATCAAAATGTTTAACCATGTTTGCAAAAAAGCAGAATAATTTTATATGATATCTACGAATGAGGGATCAAAAGCTTCTTGTTATTATAAGAAGGTTCGGAGATAAATTTTCAAAATTCTTTTGAATTATTTTGTCTAAAAAGCATTATAAGGATTTTAAGGCTTGCGAATATGTTTTAGATGGTTTTATCTCTATTCAATACCTGATCGATATGTTCAAATTGGGTTCAAACTTTAGGCGTGACATAACTTTTATATCATGTTGGACAATATACTTTTGAGTAAAAAATGGTATCTTCTACAATGTAAAAACAAATTAAAAAGATGTAAAAAGTGTAATTATAATTGTCGATTATTGAGGAGCTTGAATATAAATAATTTTTCACATCTTTTGGCTTACCAGAATATACAATATTTTGTCTCCTTAAGACAATTTGTAAGGTCAATAATCAGACAAATTATCCATAGGTAAAAAATGGAGAAAATTGAGCAAACAATGGGAAGATGCAAATGATACAAGGGAGCTTTTGAAAAACATGTAATATTTGGTATCAAAAAAAGCCATTCCCGCGTGAGAAGAGAAAATGTTTGGTCAATAATTGAGAAGCACGTAAGATCAGGTAGGCTTCGTGATTATTGGATGTATTTTCTATTCGTTGAAGTCATATTCCTGTAAGAATTTATTCCGGAGTTTTACCAAAAATTTCAACGTTAAGATTGTGTTTCTCTTTAACTCCATTAAAGAGACCGAATTTTGTTTTAATCTATAAAGATTAATTAAACTTATTTACTCTTTCTGTTGAATTGATTACAAATTTAGTTCCAAGTTTTTGTCTGATTAACAAAAATAATGCCAGAAAGTTGTAAAAGAAGAAATCTTTCTCTCTATATTTATCTTTGATTAGAGATGCCGAAGTTAAAGATAGATGATAAGGAAATAGAAGTTGAACATGGGACGAATCTGATACTGGCATCATTGAAAGCAGGTGTTTATATACCGCATTATTGTTATCATCCACTTCTTCCTGTTGTTGCTCAATGTAGGATGTGCTTGGTCAAGGTAGAAGGTGCTCCGAAGCCAGTTCCAGCTTGCACTATAAAAGTTGAAAAGGATATGGTTGTTGATACCAGAGATAGATCAGTTCAGAAACTTAGGGAGATAGTTCTTGAACTACTTCTTCAGCATCATCCTGTAGATTGTCCTGTTTGTCCAAGATCTGGAGAATGCGATTTGCAGAATTTTACATATACATGGGGACCACAGCTCAAAAGATACGATGGTAAAAGGAGGCTCAAGGGTTGGAAGAGGGTGTCAAAAAATATTATTCTTTTTAAAGAAAGATGTGTTCTTTGTACAAGATGCGTCAGATTTCTCCGGGACTTTACGAAGACCGGAGGGATAGAAGTTTCAAGTAGAGGTTTTCTGTCCGACTTGGTTATATTTCCTGAAAAACTTGCCAACGGAAGCAATTATGTTGGGAATATAATAGATCTGTGTCCGGTTGGAGCTCTCGTGGATGAGGCTTCATCTTATCTTCCAAGGGCCTGGCGTGTAGATAAAGCTCTAACTTATTGTCCAATGTGTGAAAGGGGTTGCCAGATTATCGTTGAAGCGTGGAAGGGAAAAATATCTAGAGTTAAAACATTTGATAGCACGTCAGATAAAGCTGAATTCCATCTTTATTCATCCCATGATATCATACAGCCTTCTTATAAACAGATAAATGGAATTGAGGAAATCGGAGATATTTCATATGATAAACTTTACACACAGCAGATGATAATTTGTGATATAGGACGATGGGAGTGGAGAAGTTTTTTCTTCCCAAGGGAAGAAAATTTCTACTCTATAGAGAAAGGTTCTAAAAATAAGATTGACCCTGAGTCTGCATTGAAAATATCAAGAAGGTTTCTTGACTACCGAAAGAAGATAATACTTGTGACCCCATATGCAACAAATGAGGAGATGAAACTTATAAAGGATGTGGCACAAAATATTTCATCAGAAGTTTCTTTGCTACCTCCAATAGAAGGAAGTGAAGATGATGTTCTCCTTAAAAAAATAAGGGCTCCTAACTATAAAGGGGGATTGAAGATTATAGGTGAGTTATCTCCTGCCGTTCTTGAGGCGGTAAAGCGAGGGGATTTTGAGGCTGTCATCTACTACGGTATGGGAGCGGATAAATCAAAGTTTTCTCCACAAAATATAAAAGCTAATTTTTCTGTTTTTATAGACCTTCTTCCTCCAGATTCTTTTTCTGAAAATGGGGTTTTTATCCCAGCAACATTGCCTTATGAAAAGCAGGGAACATATACTTTTGAGGGACAGGAAAAAAGAATATACCCTGTTTATCAAAAGACTTTCTCGGAGATCAGTTTTTTCAAGAGCTTGCTCTCTGATAAAATATAAAGCCTTTTTCCGATAAAATACAAAGATGGTCGTTGATGTTTTCAGGACTAAGACTTATGTTATTATACTTGTTAGGGATGAAGATGAAAAAGTTGTTGGAGTTATGCCTGTGAAAATATTAGATATGCTTAGATATGAAAGCAAGGTTATAAGTGATATATCCGATTTTATGATAAATCTACAAGTTACACCACCAGTTAAAATTGTTTTTCATAGAGATGACAGAAAGCTTAAAGATTTTGTCTGGAAAATTTTTATGGAAGCTGAAAAGAAGATAATTGAAAGAATTAAAAGATTATTACAACAATCCTCAAGATAGTTCCAATCTTTTGAGAAATATTTCTATTTCAGGATGTTTGGATTTTTTTAAATCTTCTGGCTGACCTTTGAATATTATCTCTCCGTCTTTCATAAATATTATATCATCGGCTAATCTCGTAGCGCTTTTTATATCGTGCGTTATAACTATGAAGGTTGATTTTATTCTTCTCTTTATATCCAAGATAAGGTCTTCTATGGTAGATGTTGTTGCTGGATCTATTCCTGATGTCGGTTCATCAAGTATAACTACTTTGGGGTCATGGATTATAGCTCTGGCTAGTGCTGTCCTCTTTTGCATACCTCCAGAAAGTTCTGAAGGATATTTCTTCTCATGTCCTTTCAATCCAACTATCTCAAGTATCTCATCTATCCTTTCTCTTATAATTTTTATATCTTTTATACCCTTGACTTCATATAGCGGGAAAGCAATATTTTCTTCAACTGTTAGCCAATCAAATAGAGCAGAGTTCTGAAATAGAAAACCAAAATTTCTAATACGCTTTATCCTTTCTGACTGAGAAAGATTGGTTATATCTTCTCCATCAAAAAGAATTTTTCCTCTTTCTGGGGATAATATTCCTACTATGTTCTTAACAAGAACAGTTTTTCCACATCCTGACCTTCCCATAATAACTGTTATCCTGCCTCTTCTTATCTTCAAGTTTATGTTCTTTAAAACTATTTTGTTCTGAAATGATTTGAAGAGGTCTATAACTTCTATTATGTACTCATCATATTTTCCCGTATCATGATTTTTATTGTGATTATTCTCTACCATATTTCACTTCCTCTACCATTTTTATTTCTTCATCAATCACAAGCTTTTCTGCGATTGCTAAGTCCTCCTTGAAAGTTATTTTTATGTTTCTGCGTTCTCCAGGTATCCCTACCAGAAAATATTTATTTTTAAAGAGTAGTCCAGCAAGATCTGTGAAGTTATCTCTATTTTTCTCCATTAATCTTCTTATATCATTAAACCTAAAAGCCTGTGGAGTTTGTATCAATGCAATTTGATTCCGAGGGATTTCTGAAATGAATTCTTTCTCGTTAAGTTTTGTTTCATTGCATTTTATTGTTCTTACTGTTTCAACAGGGTTTATAAAAGGAATTACACCTTTTATTTTCTCGTTTTCCTTTATTTTTCTGGTCATTTTTTCAAGAATTTGTATTGAGAAAAGAGGTCTTGCTGCGTCATGTTCAATGAGTATGTCTTCTTGATTTGAATTTTTAACGATTTCGCAAAGCTTTAAGAATGATTTTTCAAACGAGTTCCACCTCGTTTCTCCTCCTTCAACTAAAAAAATCTTTTCGCTCTTTTTACCGTATTCAGATACTATTCTTTCTGCTTCTGTGATATCTTCTTTATGTATGGCTATTAAAATCAGATCGGCCCCAAACTTTAGGAATTTTGCAATTGAAAAATCAATTACCTTAATGTTCCTTATAGTTTTATATATTTTTCTCTCTCCAAAACGTTCACTTCTCCCAGCTCCAAGAATTATTGAAAAGATCATATATTTTTCAGGTCATTTCTATATTCCTTATGAAATTTTTTTAACTTTTTTCTCTCATCTATCTTTTTTCTTTTCTTTCTCTTAAAAATTAATTTTTATAAAAATCGCAACGAGGAATTGTAGGACTAATTGATAGAACATTATTCTTTATCAGATTCTGAAATCTCGTAGAGAAAATTTTTTCTGGACTCTATTTTTCTTTATCTTTACATTAAGATATCTGTGCTTTTCGGGCAGTTAGTTCAAAGCTAAAAGATATGAACTTACTATTTCATGGTAACTCATTAAAATTTAGCCTTCGGATTCATACTATTTGCGATATTCCTAGTATTAGGGTGTTTAAACATACAAAGCAAAAGATTTGGATAGGCGGATAGTTTCTTTATGATTTAACCAATGATTCGTCAATAAATTTCATTATTTTTGATTTAGGTGCAGCTCCAATCATTCTACCGATTTCCCTACCATTCTTGAATAAAACAAGAGTTGGTATTGAGAATACTTTATATCTTGAAGCTATATCTGGGTTTTCATCGACATTGAGTTTAGCTATTTTTATCTTGTCTTGCATTTCATGATCAAGTTCTTCAAGGACTGGAGCTATAGCTCTGCAAGGAGCACACCATTCCGCCCAGAAATCAACAAGAACTGGTTTATCTGACGATTTTATTTCCGTTTCAAAGTTTTGTTCATCAAGTTTTATTGCCATTTCAACTTTTCGGGGCGACCGGATTTGAACCGGCGACCTTTGGCCCCCCATGCCAATGCGCTACCTCTGCGCCACGCCCCGATGAGATTATCCTAAAACATCCTAACTCGAAATTTTAAATTTTCTGATTTATTAATCTTTTGAACTAACTTGGTTATACCGGTGAAAAAAATTCTGGATTTCCTCTTGCTATCAAGACCATACCAATGGCATAAGAATATATTCGTTTTCGCCCCAGCTTTCTTTGCTGGAAGAATTCTATCTGAATTTTATCAAGTTATTTTCCTCTTTTTTGATTTCATTTTGGCTTCAGTTTCTGTTTATTCCCTTAATGATGTCATGGACTATAAAGAAGATAAAGAACATCCTATCAAAAGAAATAGGCCTGTCGCATCCGGAAGAATAAGTAAGCTTGAGGCTGTCTCTTTCTCGCTCGTAATTATGTCCATATCTTTATACATAGCATATTTAATAGGCTCCATACTATTTGTTTCTATTTATGTAGGGCTGAATATCTTGTATTCTCTTTTTGTAAAGTGGAAAAAACCGCTTGACATATTTTTTATCTCCATAGGCTTCGTTCTGAGAATCCTTGCAGGATCCTTTGTCTGTAATATCTATCCATCATCTTGGCTTGTTATAACTACTTTTTTCCTTGCGATCTTCCTCTCTACCATGAAGAGGGAGACTGAGCTGCATTCTAGAATTTATGAAAGAATTGGACTTGTCTCAGCAACCCTTACAGTTGCTTCATATTCGCTCTATGTGGTTATTGAAAAAAAAGGACTAATCTCAGTGTTATCTATATTCCCTGTTTTCTATGGCATCGTAAGATACTACATGATAGTGGAAGGATCGGAAAATAGAGATCCATCTGTTAATGTTTTTGATAGAGAAATATTGATTTCGTCCCTTATATGGGTTCTCCTTGTTATATTGGAAATATACTTTTGATTTTTTACCTAGATGTTTTTGGAAATTTTTATAATAAAGCCTATGCCATTACCAAAAACGCCGTTTCTAACGGTTGATGGAATCATTGAATATGGTCAAGACTCTATCTTGATAATTGAAAGAGGTAAAGAACCATATGGATATGCTCTTCCTGGAGGGTTCGTGGAATTAGGAGAAGATATAAAATCTGCTATTATAAGAGAGTTGAAAGAAGAAACAAATCTTGATGTCGAAGTTAAAGATCTTCTTGGAATATACTCTGATCCTAAAAGAGATCCAAGAGGACATACCGTAACTGCCGTTTTTATCTGCTCACCTTTATCTGCGGATCAGAAACCCGTATCTGGAGATGATGCTAAAAAAGTTATGATTTTTAAAATATCAGAAATACCATTTGATAAGCTCGTTTTTGATCATTCACAGATAATAACAGATTATATAGAATGGAAAACAAAAAAGAAAGTCTTTATAAGGTAACTTTTATTTTGCTATTTATTTGTGTTTGACATTTTTCATTGTGCTGGATCAACAAGGTAATTTTGTGGGATTTGCGAATTCATTCAGAGATCTTGTAATTTTTTCTAATTTTTCAATTTTCTGTTTTGAAATGTTAGTATTTATGTAATATTTGGGGCTGTAGCTCAGAGGGAGAGCGCCGGTATGGCACGCCGGAGGTCGGGGGTTCAAATCCCCTCAGCTCCACTTCTCATATGAAAAATATCCTCTTCGTTATACATACCGATGATATAAAAAAAATTGATTTTGTAAAAAAACTCTCTTTATCCCTTAGGAAGAAAAAAGCAGATGTGAAAATTTTCCTTATGAGTAGAGGAGTAAAATACTCAGATAAACTAAAAGATTATGGTTTTGTTTCTCTCTGTTCAAGGAATGCTCAGGAATTTTCTGTTCAGCAAATTCCAGAAGTTGAATTCGCTAGCCAGTATAGGCTCTCGGAAATGATACAGGAAGCCGATATGATACTTCCCATCATTTAGCTATGTTAGTGGATAGTTTTACAATAGGTGGAAATGGGACAAGACAATGTGTTGTTGGGAAAGGAATTCCCATTTTCATAGCTGGTCCGTGCGTTATAGAGAGTGAGGATTTTACGTTGAGATGTGCTGAAAAGCTCTCAAATATAGCAGAAAGGCATAAAATACAGATGGTTTTCAAAGCTTCCTATGATAAGGCAAACAGAACTTCTTTAAACTCCTTCAGGGGACCAGGATTGGAGAAAGGATTGAAGATTCTCCAAAAGGTTAAAGAACAGATTGGATTACCAGTTTTATCTGATGTCCATTGTAAAGATGAAGTGTTTGCGGCTTCAGAAGTTCTTGACGTTATACAGATTCCTGCATTTCTCGCGAGACAAACAGATATGCTTGTTTATGCTGGAAAAACAGGCAAACCTGTAAATATTAAAAAACCTCAATTTGCATCACCATACGATATGAAATATATGCTGGAGAAAATACTATCTACAGGAAACAGAAAGATCATGGTCTGCGAGAGGGGAACTGCCTTTGGTTATAGAGATCTTGTTGTTGATTTTAGATCTATACCTATCATGAGAAATTGGGCTTTTGTTATATTTGATGGAACACATACGACTCAAAAACCATCAGCAGATGATGGAATATCGGGTGGAGAAAGGTGGCTTTCACCATATCTAACACGAGCTTCTGCTGCTGTGGGAGTTGATGGATTCTTCCATGAAGTCCATCCAGAACCAGATAAGGCTCTCTCGGATCCTAAAACATCTATAGATTTTGATATGTTTGAAAACATTGTCAAACAAGTTAAGAAAATTCTAGAAGTGGTTCTGGATACATAATTCGTTTTTTAGCTTGTTCATCTCTTCTATATATATTTCATTACATATATACTCGTCTATATATACCTTTTTGTGTCTTATTGCTTCTATTTCTTTCAGTTACTTGCTCTTTTATGCAAGTTTGTAGTCTTTCACATAATTGCTATAAAGTTAGGAACTTACTGAATTTGAAAATTCTAATATCTTTCTATCTTCATTTTTGGATTTTAAAGCTTGTTTGAACTGAAAGAAAAATGCAAATCACAAAATTGCATGATAATTTCCGAAATTTTTACATATTTATTTGCCAAGGCCCTTGAGATATTATATTCTTTTGAATTTATTGTGTCAATTAAAATTTCTCGCATCCAGACTATTCTTGAAATTCTGAGAATTTTTAAGATTTTGTCTTGCTCTGTTCTCTATATCCACCTCATTATAAGTTTGGTTATTAGTCTATTGAAGGAAAGAAATTTCGTTTTAAGATGATCTCCAAATATTTCACAATGTGTTTGAGATGCACTATTTGGAAAATCAGCTTGAAGCATTTGTGTTTTTAAATCAACGAAAAAAGGGTTTTTTATGTTTATATTTTGTTATATGTATGTTCCCTTTGTGATTGAACAGACTAGCAAGGGTGAGAGGGCTTACGATATATGGTCAAGATTGTTGATGGAGAGGATTATCTTTCTTGGTTCTCCGATAACAGATCAAGTTGCTAACACTATTATAGCTCAGCTTCTTTACCTTGATGCGGAATCTCGTGAGAAGGATATATATATTTATATAAACTCTCCGGGCGGTAGTATAACAGCTGGGCTCGCAATATACGATACCATGCAATATGTCGGTGCAGATTTGGTTACAATATGCATAGGTCAGTGTGCCTCAATGGCAACTGTTTTGCTATCTGCTGGTGCTCAAGGAAAAAGGTTTGCTCTACCTAACTCAAGAATAATGCTTCATCAGCCCTGGGGAGGTGTTGAAGGAACCGCTCAAGATATAGAAATTCACGCAAAAGAAATACTCAGGCTTAGAAAAATAGTCAATGATATACTTTCCAAACATACTGGACAACCTGTATCAAAAATAGAACAGGATACACAGAGAGATTTTTTCATGTCAGCTGATGAAGCAGTCAAATATGGTATAATAGATAAAATAATTTTCCCACAAAAGGAATCGAAAACTCATAAGAGTTCAAAAAAGTAATTAATACCCTGAAGAATAAACTATGTTATATCTATTTTTTCTCATTTTTTGTGACTTTTCCAACTGCCTCCAATTTCAAGAATTCTGAAGTAGTATAAAAGGTGTATTGTATCACTCTTATCAGCTTGTTATACAGATTTACGTATGACTTTATTGAAAAGTTAAATCTTTTATCTATAAAAATGAGTTCTAATCCTCTAAGGCATTTACTGAGCTTCTAGTATGGTATCTTATTAAGATTGAATAGATCGGTAAATCGTAATTCTATGCAAAAGAGTATCGGAAGAAGAAAAAAAGAGAACTGTAAGAGTTGGAGAAAACACTAGAAAATGAAAAAAGCCATGCGTGAAGGTAAGGTCAAATGCGGAAGTTTTTGGGAACACGCTTAGGAACAGGGTAGTGAAGGCATATGAGAGTGGTAAGAGAGCATGGAAGAGGATTAATGGGAAGGGATGGTTTGTTGAGAGTTTTTTTGTATGTTTAAGCGATGGTTTGGTGAGTATGTGAGTAGTGTGAAGTTTGGGGACATAAGGAAGAAGGTGGTGTTTAAGGTATGGATAATAAACCTGTTTTTTGGTATGATGAATTAAGTGCTTTGTCAAATAAATATGTACCAAAAATTGTCAATTTCCTCTAGCATAAATTTTTAAGTAGAGGATAAAAATCTTTTGACACAGCAATTAAGGTATATGCTTGTGTTAAGTCAGGGTGTGTTCCTGAAAAAGGGTTTTTGGACATAGCATCTGCAAATATAACGAAACCTAAAGCGATAATTTATCGCTGCCAATTTCAAAATATACCATCATTACAAAATTCTTCATAGCATCTCTTGTAAAGACCTTCATAAGGATATTGCTGATTTATCTTTTCTACTTTTGAACTGGGCCTTACCAACTTACATAGATTTAAAAAGTTTAAAAAATGTATCTTGTTAATTGTTTTCCCAAATTTAAGTTTAAAATGGTTCAGGGTAATGGATTTAGGAATAGGTTTAAAAATAAAACAGTAATTGGCAATTATGTTGCCCTTGTGACTCCTTTCAAAGATGGTAAAATAGATGAGAAATCTCTCAAGAAGTTAATAGAATTTTTGATAAAAGAAGGGTGTGATGGTATAGTTCCTTGTGGGACAACAGGAGAAGCTGCAACACTTGACTATGATGAGCATATAAGGGTGATAGAACTCACTATGGAGTATGTTGATGGTAGGGTCAAGGTTATGGCTGGGACTGGGTCTAACTCAACTAAAGAAGCCATAGAGCTTACCAAAGAGGCTGAGAAATTAAAGGTAGATTCTGTTCTCTTGATAGCTCCATACTATAACAAACCAACTCAAAGGGGACTTTATGAACACTTTAAGAAAATAGCAGAGGAGTGTGCAGTTCCTCAAGTTCTATATAATATTCCCGGAAGAACATCTGTGAATATAGAGTCGGAAACTGTTATTCGTCTTGCAAATGAGTGTAAGAATATAGTTGGTATAAAAGAAGCTTCTGGGAACTTCAAACAGATATTCCAGATTATAAAAGGAGCCCCGGAGAACTTTTCTGTTGTTTCGGGGGAAGATATGCTGACTCTCCCGATGATTTCTGTTGGAGCAACCGGAGTTATATCTGCTGTTGCAAATCTTGTTCCCAAAAAGATGACAGACCTTGTTCGTCTCTCGCTTGAAGGAGATCTTGAAAAAGCGAATGAAATTCACTACGAACTTATTGAGCTCTTTGATACTCTTTTCATAGAAACCAATCCTGTTCCTGTAAAAACAGCTTTATACATAGCAGGTATAATAGATTCTCCGGAGGTGAGATTACCATTAGCTCCGATATCGGATAAAAATTTTGATATACTTAAAAGGGTTGTTCAGAAGTATATCGGGCGTATCAGATAAAATTTTCTGATAAAACGGAAAAATTTTTGGTTTCTTTTTACCATAAGGTTTTTATGTTTGTAAGAGGAGATGGGAGAAGATTAGATGAGATCAGAACTATAAAGATTGAGAGAGATTACATAAAGTGGGCAGAAGGTTCATGCCTTATTTCCCTTGGTGATACAAAAGTTATATGTACCGCTTCTGTCTTGGATACAGTTCCTAACTTTGCAAAAGAGAAAAATATTGGTTGGGTTTTTGCTGAATATTCTATGCTCCCAAGGTCTGTTGATGTCAGAACAAGCCGAACGCAGGGAGGAAGATCTCACGAACTTCAGAGAATAATAGGTAGGTCTTTGCGAGCATCCGTTGATCTTTCAAAGCTTCAGAACATATCTATTGCGGTTGATTGCGATGTGATACAGGCGGATGGAAGCACAAGGTGCGCATCAATTATAGGTGGTTTTGTTGCCTTATCCTGTGCTATTTATAAAATTTGGAAAGAAGGGAAAATAGAATCCCTACCAATAAGAAGAATAGTTTCTGCTGTATCTTGTGGAATCGTAAATGGATATAAAATGGTAGATTTAACATATAAAGAAGATTCTGAAGCTCATTGTGATATAACTCTTATTGCAACAGATAAGGGTGAGATATGTGAAGTTCAAGGTGGAGTAGAAAATGGGGGTTATATGAAAACTGAAGATTTTCAGGACCTTTTAAATTTGGGACTTTCAGCAACATCAAAGATCGTACAGATACAGAAAGACGTTCTCAGAGATATTTTGAACTTTTAAAATCCAGTAAAATCTTTGTTCATCTTCTCATCATGTGTTGGAAGATTTTCCCTCGTAAATGCCATAAGATATGCTCTTGGATCATTTGAAATCTCTCCCGTCAGCGGATCTATTTTTAAAAACTCAATGTTTTCCGGTATATCAAAGTCTGGTTTGCCAATTTTGTTCATATATTTCCGCATGAACTCAACGAAAACTGGGACAGCTATTTTTGGGCCTGACCCGTAGTTCCCTATAGGTTTGAAGTCATCTCTTCCGAGCCATACGACAACAATTATATTTGGAGTAAATCCAACAAACCAGGCATCCCTGAGGTCATTTGTTGTTCCAGTTTTTCCTGCTATAGGTATTCCCAAGGCTTTTGCTCTTGCCCCGGTTCCGTGTAATACTACGTTTCGCATCATCCATGTCATAACAAAACTGATATCATGTGTTATAACCTGATTTTCCTCTGGTTCTTGAAGGTATAAAACATCTCCATTTCTCTCTACAGAAATTATGAATCGTGCTTTCTTCTTTTTCCCGTTGTTTGGGAAAGTAGAGAAAATTTCAGATACCTCCAGAGGGCTTAGAGATATTGATCCGAGAACTACTGTCAGATCTTCAACAGGTGCACCTATTCCAAATGATTTAAATGTTTCTCTTATTTTTCCTATACCTACATCCTCTGCAACTCTTACTGTTGCAGCATTGATTGATTTTGCAAGAGCCTCCTGCAGGGTTACCCATCCAGAAAAGCTTTCAATATTCTTTGGTTTCCATTCTTTCGTTTCTCCTTCTTCGCTTTCGTATTCAAAAACAATAGGAGTATCCTTTACAACCGTGGCTGGATTATATAGCCCACTCAATATCGCTGCTGTATAAACTATAGGTTTTATTGTTGAGCCTATCTGCCTTTTGGCTTGAATTGATCTTATAAATTGGGACTTTTTCCAGTCATATCCTCCAACTGTGCATAATACATCTCCTGTTTTTACATCAAGAACAATTATTGCTCCCTCTATTTCTATCTTTTCTGGAATGGGGCAGAAGAATTTTGGATCCGGACAAGGTTTTACCAAGATCTCTGACCCAACTTTTAGTTTTATGTTAGAAAAATCCGGATGGATGTTTCCTTTTTCTCCCGAATCCAAAACAATTTTTATACCACTTGCCGATGTTTCTATTACTCTTGCTATAGAAGGTTTCTTTTCTTCTTCATATATCTTGTGCATCTCCGGGAATATGATTTCTTTTATCTTGAATTTTATATCCTCAGCAGATTTTGCTATATTTTGACCATTTAGAATTTCCGCTCTTTCTATACCGTATTTTAGTGCCTCATCCGCATATTTATAGCATTCTTCATCCAATGTTGTTTTTACAACGAAGCCAGATTTTATATCTTGTTCGTTTCCTATAAGATTCACAAGTTCTCTTCTTATGTGTTCGTTAAACCAAAAATATTTGTGAAATTTGCTTTCCCAGGCCCGTACTCTGATTTTTTCGTCAACAGCTTTTCTGTAATCATCAAATGAAATAGAACCAAGTTCAAGCATTCTTTTGAGGACCCAAAGCTGTCTTGCTCGCGCCTTTTCTGGATAGTTTATTGGCGAATAATATACTGGTGATTTGGGAAGGGATGCAAGCAGAGCTGATTCGGCTATGGTCAGGTCCTTCACATCTTTGCCAAAAAAATTTCTTGCTGCTGATTTTATTCCCCAGGAACCATTACCAAAGTATATTAAAGAAACATAAAGAGAAAAGATCTCTTCTTTTGTCAATTCTTTTTCTATTTTCATAGCATATATTATTTCCTTTATCTTCCTCTGGATCGTTCTTTCTCTGGTTAGAAATAAGTTTCTCGCAAGTTGTTGCGATATTGTGCTACCTCCTTGAACTATTTTACCCTCAAGAATGTTTCTAACGATTGCTCTTAGGATAGAACTCAGGTCAATTCCTTTGTGCTTAAAAAAATCCTCATCTTCTGCAGCTAAAAAAGCATCTACAACATGCCTTGGTATATCTTTAAATTCTATGTCCTCTTTATACCTATCAAAAAGTTCTGCTGATATGTTTTTATTTCTTGAAAGGAAAATTGTCGGGGGTTTTATCTCATAAATTGTTCTGAATATTTCTTCTCTTGTGATATTTTTGACTTCTTCTTTCATTACCTTATTGGCATAAAGAATTAAACCTGATACCGGAATTAGTGGCAAGATAGATAAAAATACAAGGATTTTTAAGGCTAGTCTTATTTTGCTATTATTATTCTTTTTTTTCTGAACAATTACCACTTTTCTCTTTATCACTCTTTATAATTAGTCAGAAATTTCATTTTTTCTAGAACTACATTTTATTTCTTCTGTATTTTGTCTATGAAGCTCTTTATTTTGAAAAAGTTAGTAAATTTTCGTTAAGCTTTAAAATATAATTAATATGAGCGAGAACAAAGACTTTAATTCGGAAAATTCGGAGTATAATTTGAATGTTTTTTATTCGTTCAAGGATCTTGGAGAAGATATACAGAAGTATTATAAAGATAAGTTAGGAGATCCTGGGGAGTTCCCTTTTACTCGTGGACCTTATAGAACAATGTATAGGGATAAGCTCTGGACAATGAGACAGTATGCTGGATTTGGAACAGCGAAAGAAACTAATGAAAGATTCAAGTTCTTGCTTTCGCAGGGAAATACCGGGCTATCTTTAGCTTTTGATCTACCTACCCAGATGGGGTATGATTCAGATGAAGAAATGGCTTTACCTGAAGTCGGAAAAGTCGGAGTTGCAATAGATACTGTTGAAGATCTCTACACTGTCTTTGAAGATATACCAATAGATAAGATTTCTGTTTCCTTCACAATAAATGGTACTGCTCCCCAGATAATGGCTATGTATCTTGTGGTTGCAAAAAAAAGGGGGATATCTTGGAATAAAATTATTGGGACGCTGCAGAATGATATTCTCAAGGAGATAATAGCTCGTGGGACATGGATATACCCTGTTGAAGCTTCTGTGAAGCTTTCATGCGATGTTATAGAATTTTGTGCAAAAAATGTTCAGAAGTTTAATCCGATTTCTGTTTGTGGTTATCACATAAGAGAGGCGGGGGCGACGGCTTCACAAGAGATAGCATTTGCTTTTGAGAATGCAAAAGTTTATGTTTCTGATATAGTTAGAAGAGGTCTTGATATAGATTCTTTCATAAAGCGTGTGACATTCTTTTTCTGCACATATCACAATCTTTTTGAGGAGGTAGCTAAATACAGGGCAGCTAGAAGAATTTGGGCACGCATTTGTAAAGATCTTGGAGTGAAAGAAGAGAAAAACATGTCTATGAAGTTTGCTGTTGCGTGTGGTGGAGCTTCACTTACAAGAGCTGAACCACTTTTGAATATCGCAAGAGTTATGCTTGGAGCACTTGCTACAGTTCTTGGCGGTGGTCAATCTATATTCACAGAAGCCTATGATGAAGCTTACTCAATACCATCGGAGCACTCTGCAAAAATCGCTCTCAGAATTCAGCAGATAATAGCATTTGAAACAGATATCCCTCTTGTAGCTGACCCACTTGGGGGATCATTCTTCGTTGAAAATCTTACAGACCAAATAGAGCAAAAAATTCTCTCAGAAATGGATCGCATAGAAAAATACGGAGGAATGATAAAAGCTATAAAGGATGGTTTCGTTCAGTCTATTATTCTTTCAGAAGCTTATAAACAGCAGAAACTCATTGAGAATAAAATAAAAAAGATAGTCGGGGTAAATATTTTTGAAGATAATCAAAACGGCTCTCAAAAATTTGAGATATTCAGACCAAAAGAAGCTTATGAGAAAGCTAAACATCTTCAAGAGTATAAAAAGTTAAGAGACAATATAAAGATTAAAAAGATCCTCGATGACATATCTAAAGCTCTTGAAAGAAACGAAAATGTAATGCCTTACCTTATAGAAGCTTTTGAAAATGGTGCTACAATAGGAGAAACAACGAAAGCTATCAAAAAAGTTTATGGAGAATTTAAAGAACCAGTAGTTATATGATAAAAGTGAGCTACTCCTACTTATAGAGAGTTTCCTGTGGAATTTGTTGGTCTTAAGCCTACCTTAGCCACAGAGGCTGGTTCACAGGCGACCCCTACGAGCTGTGGCTTTAAGCCATCCCTCCATTATATAGAACTCTCCGCACTTTCCCTTTTCCTGCCATCACTTAATATTATAACTCTGTTTATCAAAATGTCAAGTGTATTGTTAAGCCATTCATCTATAGAAGAGGTAGTCTTCTGGCTTATTATTGATAAAACTCAACTATGCGGTAAATAAGGCAATTCAGGATAAATACTTAATAATTGCCGAAAATCGTAAGGAATTACCTCGCTGTACGGTAATGGAAAGATAAAGTTTTTTACAAGAGATAATTTCTCAAATTCAACATTACAATTATATCTCCGAAAAAAAGACTATTACATTCTTGCAAAAAATCAATAAAAATCCATAATATTTTGATTATGGTGATTAATGTCCTGAAAGTTGTGATTTTTATTTTTTTGGTATATAACCTTGGTTTATCATCTTATGCTTTTGCAGAAAAGATAGTAATTTTAAAACAGAAATCAGATGATGTTCATAACGAAGTTGTGAGAGGATTTAAGGAATTAATAGGATCGGATAATGACATAGTTGAAACTGATGCAGATGCTTCTCCTGATAAGGCTAAGTCTATAATCTTGGATATTTTAAGGAATGAAAGAAGTTTCCACCTTTTTGCTGTGGGCGTTATACCTTTGTATGCTGCAAATGAAGTTCTTTCTGAAAGGAGAAAGAACATTGTTGTATTCACACTTGTTTTTTCACCAGAGAGATTAGGGAAACTACCCAAGAACTTCTGTGGTGTTTTGATGAGACCAGAACCTTCGGAGGCTGTTGAACAATTTAAGAAAAATTTCAATGAGAGAGAATTCGTTGTACCATTCTCTGATTCTTCTGAAACTGCTGCACAAGAGTTGAGCAGGGAAGGGAAAAATGCTGGTGTAAATGTTATACCAAAACATATAAAGACCGATATTGAAGCTATATCGTTATTCCAGAATTATGGAAATAAACCTCTGTGGCTACTACCAGATACCCTACTTGTTAATCCTGACACTGTTCCATTGATACTGAACATTTCTGCATCGGCTCCAGTTATAGCATTTTCACGTTGGCTTGTTAAGCTTGGAGCATCTTTGGGATACGAGATTGATTTCTATGAACTTGGAAAAAAATCCGCAGAGGTTATGAAAAAAATAATTGATAAGGAGTTAGATATAAGGAAGCAGAAGTTTTTCTATCCAAAAGTTAAATATATAAAGAAGTCTGAAGTGGAGTGATATTTAAGGATCTTCTGTGGCTGGGAGAATCAAACTAAAAGGCAAATTTGAAAATAATTAAATAAACTTATTATTAAGCGGCTATGAGTGTTAGCAAAGTTATATCTATTTCTTTTTTATTTATTTCTTTTGTTTTGGCATTTACAAGCGTTTTTGCCCAGTCTGAGATAGAGTTGCTTACTCTTGAGCAGGAGTTTGTTGAATCAGCTGTCAAGGCAAAGCAAAGACTTGAGGAAGCACCATCATCTGTTTATATCATATCCTCTGACGTAATAAATAGATTCTCTTTCTTCTCTATTGGTGATGCATTGAGTTGGTCTCCAGGAATCTGGGGGATATACAACCTCACAACTTATAACTTTGGAGTAAGGGGAATTCACGGGGGACCGAAAGCCGGATCAAGAATATTTAAGGTCATGCTAGATTCATCTGATTATGTTGTCTTTAGACCTTCTGGGGAATCATTTTTGGGACCAGAGTTTATCCCGATTTCAATGATAAAATCTATTGAGGTAGTGAAAGGTCCAGCTTCTGCTTTATATGGAGCTAATGCGTTTATTGGAGTCTTGAACATAAGAACAAAGGAACCAGATGAAATGGATCCTCTCTTTATAAGAATTGCGCCAGGCTTTGTTTTTGGAGAGAAAAAAATGAATTTCTCTCAGATTGGTGAAGTTTCAGGTTCGGTGATTAATACGGTGGGGGCTTTTGAGATACCATTCGCTGTTGGAGTATATTTTACCCACTGGAAAAGAGACAGTATGAATTTCTCTCCAGATTCAATAGGTTTCTCTGAATCAACAAATGTGACAAATGTTAAAGAAAGAAACTCGAATAGAGAAAAATATCTTGATAAATTCAATCAAAATGATGATCTTACGACATTGAGCCTCTTTGGAAGAACAGGGTTGAAATACGGAGACGTTGACCTTAAAATAAAAGGAATCTTTCAAGGGTTTTCTGCATCTGCACAGTTTCTTGATTATGGTATTCTCAATCCGCAAAATAGAGTCTCTTTAATGAATTCTGCCTTATCCAGTGAGATATCATATAAAATTAATGTAGATGGGTTCATCATAAAACCGGTTTTGTATGCAGGATTGTTTTCTTCTTCCCCTATAACAGAGAATTTCCCGTCAGACAAAATGAAAATATTTCTACCAGATAGAAAAGTCGTTGAAACTGGAACTTATATTGGAAAGTTCGGTTCAGATTCATTAGATGGAAGGTTTGAAATTTCCGTGCAAAAGGACAAAAATTTGTTTCTTATTGGCGTAGATGTTATGAATGATGTTGAAAGAATACTTACTGTTTATCAGCAACTTCCATCGGGAATAACGGAGGTCAAAAGACCAGAAGAACCGAAGAAAATATTTAGGAACACAGGTTTCTATGGTCAGGGATATATTTTCCCCGTGGAGGAGGTCGGTGAATTTGGTGATTTTTCTGTTTTGGGGATTGGTGGACTCATTGGCGTAAGGTATGATGATCACAGTATATATGAGGATGTTTTCAACATCAGAGCTGGCTTGGTTCTTTTACCGTTAAAAAGGTCTGGTTTTCTAACATATATAAAGGGGATATATGGTACTTCTTTCCGTGCTCCATCGCCAGAACAACTTTTTACATCGCCACAGGTAGCGGGTGATTTCACAGGAAATCCTTCTCTAAAACCAGAAAAAGCAAAAACTTTTGAGGTCATTGGAGGAGGTGATTTTAAATTTTACGAGTTTTCCCTTAAACCAGAGTTGTCATTTTACATCATAGATGTTAGAGATGCTATAAAGTTTGAAAGAGAAGGAGCTTTCATAAAAGCTACCAACATTAGGGAACAGAAAAGTATCGGAGGAGATATAAATCTCTCGGTCAGGGCAAAATTATTTGATATACTTTTAGGTTATTCTCTCACAAAACTTGTTATATTTGATGAGGAATTTGGAAAAGATGTTGAGTATCACGATGAGTTTTTCCCATCAAATATCATCAACTTGCAATTTTCTTTAAAGAAAGAAAACATAGGAAGTTTTTCTCTTGTCTCATTAGGTGTTCTCGGGAGATTTGTTGGGAAGAGATCTGCTCCTACCGTTGCAATGAAATTTTATACGGGATCATCATATCCAGAAGAAAAATATTATCTCCCATCTTATATAGATTTTGGTTTATCTGCGAGGGCTGAAACAACTCAATTGCTTGGATACTCAACTTCGGCCTTCATAAGAGTAGATGGGATTGCTTCTCTGCTTGGTAAAAGATATTGGGAACCAGGATTTTCCGGATTAGATATCCCCGGAAGGCTACCATCTATATTTATTGGGTTAGAGCAATCTTTCTGATTCTGTTTGCTGACTTATTATTTGTTGTTTTTTTATTTTTGATATTCTATGAATTTAGTGAAATATCCTAGCAGATTCCTGAGGGAATCAATTTTGTATGTTGGAGTTTTTGGCAAAGGTTTATTTATGCTATTTCTGTTGTGAGTTAAAAATCAATTAGAATCTTTTGATTTCTGTTGTTCTTGCTTTGTCTTATAAGAAATATCCTATTATGATTAATATTGTGATGATGTAGATTATCCAATTGACTTCACGCCATCTCCCGATAAAAAGTTTAACAAAGGTATAAGAAATGAAACCAAAGGTGAGTCCGGTTGTTATACTGAATGTCAGGGGCATGCTAATTATTGTCAAAAATGCGGGCAGAGCTTCGGAAAAATCATCCCATTTTATCTTCTTTACTGTTTCAATCATCATTGCTCCGACAACTATGAGGGCCGGTGCCACAACATAAGAGTTAAAGATTTCAGCTAACGGTGTGAAGAAAATAGCGATGAAGAAAAGTATCGCCGTTATTACATTCGCAAGTCCTGTTCTACCTCCTTCAGCAACTCCCGCAGAGCTTTCAATGTAGCATGTTACTGTAGATGTACCACAAATTGATCCTATAATAGACCCAGTTGCGTCTACAAGAAGTGCTCTGTTCAATCTTGGAAATTCTCCTTCCTTCAAAAATCCTGCTTTCTCACCAATTCCTATGATCGTTCCAATGGCATCAAACATTGCGAAGAACAGGAAGATAAACACTGGTGTAAGGTATTCTGGTTTCAGTGCCCCTTTTATGTCAAGCTTCAAAAATGTCTCTGACATAGATGGTATCTCAAAAAACTTCCCTGAAAATTCAACTGTTCCAAAGATTACGCTTAACAGGGCAGTTATAATCAATCCCAAGAGTATTGCACCTTTTATTTTTCTTGCTACAAGAATTACTGTGATTAAAAAACCAGTTATTGAGATAAAGGTTCCCTTATTTTTCAAGTCCCCAATATGAACAAGGGTTTCGTGGGAACCAACAATTATCCCGGCATTCTTTAGACCTATGAAGGCAATAAATATCCCTATACCGACAGGGATGCTGAACTTCATACAATCTGGAACTGCAATGAATATTTTCTCCCGGATTCCAACAAGTGTAAGGAAAATGAAGATTATTCCAGACAAAAATACAATTCCAAGGCAAATTTGCCATGGAACTCCCATACCTTTGGCAAGCTCGTAGCTGAAAAATACATTCATTCCCATACCCGGGGCAAGTGCAATTGGATAATTTGCAACGAATGCCATCAGAAGAGTAGTGATTGCTGAGGAAATGCATGTTGCAACCATCACTGACTTAAAATCCATTCCAGCCCCTTCGCTCAAAATGATTGGATTAACAAAAATGATATATGCCATTGTCATAAAGGTAGCTACACCTGCAATTATCTCTGTTTTGACGCTCGATCCGGATTCTCTGACTTTGAACATATTTCTCCTTATTCGCTGATTAATATGATCTTTTTATTGTAGATTAACCTGATACTTAGTTTTAGATTTCAATAATTTTTACCGATCTGCTCATATTTGATGTCCGCATCGCCTTAATTATTTAAATTAAATATAACTCAAATGAACAACTCTGATATATGAGAATTTATCAATTTACATATGCTATAATTTGAGATTTTCTATTGATTGAAAATCTTGTCAGGCACTGCAATGTGATTAATGCTCATTATATGAAAGGTTGGGTGCTTTTTCTAGTTTTTCTTTTCGTATTATCGTGTGGCACTGAAAGTGGGAAAGTAAGCAACACTAGTACAACATCTGATGATTCAGCACAGGATTCTTCGAGATATAGATATGAGGATAGATATGAGGAAAATGAAGATTCTGAGCATGAGTTGAAAAAGAGTTCATATTCTAAAAGTAGCCATAATAGCGGTATGAATTGTATGGAGTGTCATAAAGAAGGTGGCACTGGTGAGGGGGTGTTCAAGGTAGCTGGCACTGTATATGATAAGAATGGTCAGATATATCCTGGAACTACTGTAAAATTATACACAGGACCAAATGGGAGTGGAGAATTGAAATATACTTTAGAGGTAGATAAAAGTGGCAATTTTTATACTACAGAAAATATTGATTTTGGTCAGGGATTATATCCAGCAGTTGAGGGTAGGGGTGGAGTGAAATATATGCCTACGAGTGCTTCTTCTGGAGCTTGCAACAGTTGCCATGACCAAAATAAAAGAATTTGGGCCGAATAAAAACATTGGTGATTATTTCATCTCTCTGTAAAGCTTATTAAAGGAAACTAAAATGAAATTTAGATGTTGATGGAATTACGGAACACTTTAATTATTTTATAAACATAGATCAAATACAGTCTTTATGTATGAATAGATATTCTTTCACATGTCTAAAATTTCCCAACAGCTTAAAACCTGAAAATTCTCATCATTTTTGCTAAAATGTAAAGTATGATATTTTACAAAGGATTCTCTTTTCTTTCTTTCTTTCTTTCTTTCTTTCT
>CAZRNR010000036.1:0-21888 GCA_964601505.1 uncultured bacterium
GCGGAGAGATAAGGAGGTTTATATCGACATTGAGGAGTTGAGCATATTTATCAAATGTCTCGTCATCAACTTTTCCTTCCCTTATCATCCTAATAACATCTAGCGGAGCAAGCCCTTTTTCCTCAAGGTAATTAGCAACTTTCACATACTCAGCCGTTTTTTTATAGGTACGTAATTCCTCAAGTAGCTTTTGACGTTCCTTTTTAACACTCTCTAGTTCGTGTGCCATTTTGATCAACATATTCTTGGCTAGTATCAGGTCTTTTGCGATCGCATCAATTTGCGATAAACCACGCCCCTTGGAAGCCCCCTTTTTCATATTATAAGATGTCTTCTGGTTTGGACTTAGTTTTTTCTATTCTATCGGATATTTCCCGTATCAATTTAGCCCAATAGGCCAGGCGTTCGGCGACACGCCTGGCCTCTTCAACAACGTCTTTTAGATCTGTTTTCTTTTTATCGAGCGCGTCATCAATTTCTTCAGAAGCAAGAATTTTATCGATTAAACTCATTGCATTACATCAATGTGTTATAACTCGTCTTCGTCGTCTTCATCAATTTCATCGTCCCAGTCCTCATCATAATCTTCGTCGTAGTCGTACTCTTCATCCCAATCTTCGTCCCAATCCTCATCCCAATCCTCGTCCAAGTCTTCCTCGTCGTAGTCCTCGTCGTAGTCCTCGTCATAATCCTCATCGTAGTCATACCAATCTTCGTCTTCGTCATAGATATCTTCGTCTTCATCAAAAAGGTCCTCTTCTTCGTCCCAGTCTTCCTCTTCGTCTAAATCCTCATCCCAATCTTCATCTTCGAAGTCAAATTCATCAATATCCTCATCATCAAGTAAATAAGATTCGGTTTCGGCTATCATTTCTGTGAATTCATCGGGATCGAGGGCAAATTTAACCAAATCCTCATCGTCGATAATGCCCTTCATATACAACGCTACAAGTGATGTTCCCAATGGTCTTTGTTCAACGACATCATCAGCAATCTTCAACAAGGCTTCTTCTTTTTCTGTTAATTCGCGCTCCTCTGCTTCGTCTTCAAGCAATGCTTTAATTCCATACCAGGCTAAATCCCCTGTGACAGTAAAATTCTTAACCGTCTCTTCGTTATTTGGATCGTCAAGATCAAAATCATATTCTTCGGCAAGCTTTAAGAGACCTATTTTGGATAATGCGTTGGAGATCTCAGCTATATCAGCAGTTACATCATCAGAAGCTGACTTTATGATGCCATCGTTCAGGGCAGAAAAGACTTCGTCAACCCATTCAAACGCCAATGCTCCATCTTTTGACGGAGCCTCGGCTTCTTTTACAAGCTCCTGAACAAGTTCCTTTATTGTTGCCATATGACCTACTCTGTATTTGTTTGTTTAAATGTTGAGTATTAGCTCAAGTATCGGTTTGTAAGAACTACGGTTATCATTATAATCCACGAGTTCAACATAAGCAAACGGCGAATAAAAGGCGTATTTCACCGTTTCTGCCGTTTCCGGCTGCAGCTGTTCGCCGACCAGGGCCTTTGACGGCGTCAAGGCCAAGTACGCCGCCCATGCCGCCGATACCGACTTGAGCATCTTGTTGGCCGGTTTTGGCGGGCGCAAACCTTGATAGTATTTAAGCTCGGTAGCGATTTTTATCAATCTTTCATCGGGTTCAAAGAATTGGAGCTTAGGGTTATAAATGCCATTTGAAGTATCTCCATATAGCTTTTGTATCTCCTTATAGGACAATAGAATACCTGCTATTTTACTTGCCTTGATAAAATCATCTAAGCCTATTTTTCTAACATAATATTCAGCTGTTTTAAGAAGTTCGTCGTTATGGTAGTAAAGGCTGCCCAAAGTAGCCAAAGATTCAAATTTTAGCCTTGTCTCGGAGCTGGTGATATGTTGCCGAGTACGCTTACTATTACCGTCTGAAGCTGTTTTAAACAGCAACGATTTGAATCCTAATGCTACCGGATCGGCTGGGTTTTGAACAATCGATAAATCAAAAAATACAGGTCCATATGTAATAGCATAAACTTGTTTGCCATCGTAAAATTCGTTCATGTGATATTTAAGATGATCGCAATACTCGGTTCTGGATCTATTTGTTTTTCCGCACACCGAACATTCGTCATATTCAGCTTTGCAACCCATACTTAACTTGATCATTCCATTGCCTTCCACGAAGGACTTAACGGCTTCCTGAGCCCAAGATGGTGCACGTGTCTCAAGTAGTACTGGATTAATTTCGAATAATACGTCTACTCTATCTGTTTCAGGATTGAAATCAGAAGCTATAACCTTACCTATAGCATAATCCGGGGAAGAATTATTATGGCCAATGTAGACATTTGCATATTTCTCAAACGTCTTAGCGTATTCGATAAGCTGTTCACGAGGGAAATAGTCGCCCCAACTGTTAGGTCCCCAAGTTTCGCCAGCGCCGACAGGGGCGGCAACGACGTAGATATTTTTCGAAGGTTTAAGGCTTTTCAAGGCTTCTGAAACTCTATCGACTGGATGGTAAGCTACTTTATTGATACCGCCCTTATCAAGTAGTATAACCGGGGTTTTATCATCGGCAGGTACGATCTTTACAAAGCCCCTCATGGACTATTTTCTACGTTTGCGTTTTAATTTTTGTGGCGAGACCGATTCTAAGTACTGTTGTAAAGATTTAATCGCGGCACTTACATTTTCTGGGCCTATACCGCTAAGCTCGCTTCTTAATTTCATATAAGTTTCGATCGGTATCCCCGTTTTTCCATAAGCCAAACTTTTGACAGCAGTTGCAAGCGTTGTGAGGTTTTGAATTAGTGATGGCGCAGACGAAAGTATCGAGGCAATTGCTTTTAAAACATCCTCCTTTGGAAGGTTTTTTATTTCCGGATCAACACCTACGAGCATAGTATAAACATCGCTTGGGGTATAGCTTGTAGTTAGTAAATATTCGTCTATATGTGGTTTTAGACTATAGTATGCACTAAGCAAATTAAGATAACCGGCAAGGCCCGATACAAATGGGACAAATACTTTGCTTAGTGGTTTAACTGTCTTAACAAGCCCCGTAGGAAGTAGGTCTACAGCGGCAAGTTTTACATTGCTAATCTTGGTATTTAAGATAGTTTTAACCAAAGCCCTTAGTACAGGGTTCGTTATTGCATCTGGATTTTCCAAATAACGTTGGGCAAACTCAAAATACTCCGTAAGATACTTGTTTATTTGTGGGTCTTTTTCTGCGAGCTTAAACAGTATCATGTATGTTTTTATGGTGGGCTTACGAATGCTTTCCAGTATTTCTGGCAAATTACTACCTTTCATATTTCAAACTTTTTGTTGTTAATACTGATACTGCAGGTTGGCAATTTCATTAGCTTTTTTCGATTCGCCTATTGATTTGATTAGAAAGTAAGTTGGCAGGGCAATTGAAGCACCCATAAGACCGTATGTTGCTAAAGAAGGCAGTTTGAGCTTTTTAAAGACACCAAATCCAAATGTCTTACTCTTAGATTTTCCTTTCTTCTTTTGAGCAGCAATTTTACTAAGCTTGTTCTTTAACAAGGAGTCAAGGGAACTTTCTTTACCAAAAGCTTTGCTCAAAGCCATTTCACCTAGAAATAGTCCTGGCGCCAGGGCGAAACCCTCGAGTAAGCCGGTTTTGAGTGTCTTTGCATAGTCGGGCCCGAAATGTTTTTGGAAGAATCCGCTAATAAGACCGGGCTCGGGTGGTTTAGACTTAGATTTTAGTTTAGGTTCTGACTTAGGCTTGGGTATAGACTTATTTATAAGTTTCTGTGCTTCCTGCTTAATTAAGCTTTTAAGCTCCCTTTTTGTCATTTGTAGTAATTTTGGTTTCGGCATTTAAACTGGTAGAATCTATGTTTGTATCTATTACAGTTATGCTCTGGTTCACGCTAAGTCAAATATGAGATTTAAATCGTTTCTAAGCAATTTGACCCTTTTTGCCAGAACAGGCTAGAAACCGGCGACATAGTAAAAATAGCCTTATTTTGGTAGAATAATGCTGAGGTAAAAAAAATAAAAATAAAAAGGAGCTTAGAGATGAAGAAAACAAAAATTATTAGTTCAATAATTGCTGTTAGTATAATTTTAGTATATGCAGCAATAATCGTCTACTACATCCTGCAAATGGTCAAAGCCTTAAAGTATTTAAACAAAAATTTCAAAATCAACAAAAGAAAAAAATTCAAAGCCAGCAAAAGAAACGAAAAGCCTAAAACAAAAATAACATTTAACAAGCGGGCAATATCTCTTGAAGATTAAAAAAAAGGGGGGCAAACAAGCCCCCCATTGCTGGTTATTTTTTTTTTTTTTATTGGAACTTCTGGTAAAATAAAGTTCAAGTGTTTGTCAATTTTTTAAAACAAAGAGGCATTTTTAAAATGGTTTTAAATATTGAACTAACAACTAGTTGTAACCACAGTTGTGAATTCTGTTATTTTTTTGCGCAGCGGACAGCTAGAGATAAAATTGACCTGTCGGCAAGCATTATCATTGAAACAATCAAAAAATTAAAACCCCAATTCATCACACTTGGCGGCGGCAATCCACTGCTTTACCCTGAGCTAGACGGTTTAATAAGCTCCATTAAACAGGATCTAATTGATATACCTATAGGCATCACAATTAATCACAGAGATGCAAGACGTTTTCTTTATCTGATTAAAAAGGGTAAACTCCAAGGCCTTGATGGCGTCGCCATTTCAATTCCTGCAGATGAAGTAAGCTATATTAGCGATGAAATAATAGACACGATTAATAACATTGCCGAAGTGATGACAACCAGAATTAACTTCGTTATGAACAAAACGACGTTTGATGACAATGAAATACATAAGCTTAAAAGGCTCAAGGACGTCGATTTTGTCTTTCTTCCGCTGCATCACAACAAAAGACAAATAGCCGTCCGCGACCTCATCCCAATCGCCGAACTCGGCCGCAAACTCGGCCTTGCCGTCATCGGCCTGCCAGCCTGTTATTTCGGCTGCGGCGCCGGCCAGCGGCACATGACGCTCGGCGTTGACGGCCAGCTCAAGCCGTGCAGTTACGCCGTTGACGCCGAACTGCCGGAATGCGCCGAAACGGCGGTCGATCTTGGCATCGAACGGCTTGAAACGAATGTAAAGACGCAGCATTCCAACGATACGGATTTCGTTGTCTTTAGTGAATTCTACAATGCAGTTATGAAGGGATATACCTACGAAGAGGGATTGATGATGGGTACTCAGGAAAGCAAGGACATTATTGTGTATGAAAAGATAGATGATGTTTCTATAACGCTTTCTCCCCAGATTAATACAGAGTCAATGATGAACCCGTACATTTACCTCGACAACCTGCTCTATTTCTTGAAGAACTCCAAGTACGCCGCGGCGTACTTTGATGTAATCCAAAGGCATTACGACGATTTCGTTGCTTTATCCCGTTTTAATCTTAGGTCGTATGATGATAAGTTAATCTATTTATTTAGATCAAAAGATCTAAAGCCGGAAGAGATACGGCAGTTAGCAAGATCGGGGCTAACAATTGACTTTAAACTAGATGATGAATATATAATAACTATCGACCCGGAACTTGGAAGCCACCATTCACCAATTGTTTTCAGTCCTGGTGTTTTCAACCGTTTTACACCTGTAGGGGTGGGAACATTTATACTTGATTCGGATTACGAGGGTTCAAGCCAGTTATACGAAGTAAGATTGTCACTACTTTCGGATCATGACATAGAGTGGAGTGAAATCGAGAAATTTTTATGCTCAGGTCAGGATTGTTTGTTCATCGAAAAAATTGGGACAGGCTCGGTGGTCATCTATCCATTCCATACTGATTTGATGTCGCATGCTTTAAAGGAAGACAAATATCTAAGCGCAAGCGTGCTGTCATTTGACGACCAAACCTTTGCTGTATCGCTTCAATTGGATTATAAAATCAAAAATATACAAAGCACGTCAGTATACGAACATTTATCTAAACTATTGCCGCCCAAAGAGGCTTTGGATTTGGCACTTATCACCGAGCTTATGAGAGGACGTTTTGTTTTCAAAATTGAAGAGAACCTGGAAAAGTTCATGGACGAGAAATTGAACACGTCAGATTATGACAGCCCGTACATAGTCTTGACGGCTTATACGGTTTTGTATGTTACAGATGCCGCTTTATTGAGGCTAACAAAGGACATCTATTTCGAGCAGCCTCTTGTCATCATGGTTGACGCTGTTAAAACCAAAAGCCCATATGGAATACTTATCGGTAGTTATCCACCATAACAAAATCGTAAAATAGAATGATACTAAGTTTCAAATGCTTCAACAGAAACATAGCGCCAGGTATTAATCCGCTTGGTAGAGCAGCTTTGAAATACGACTATAACACCGAAGCAGATCTATCCAAATCCATGCTAGTAAAAACAGTAAATATACCCTGGTTCTACAGCAACCTCGAGAAACGGGTAGATCAGTATGTCAAAAGCATCTACGTTTTTAACACAACTAATTTTTACAATAAAAGAGGATGGAGGGTATACACCAATCTATTTCTGCCGACGTTTATGCTATTCAAGATGGTAGTTACTATCGAGTTCTGGAAAAAAGAAAAATCTAACACTGTGAATGTGGAATATGACATCGAAATCAACATACCAAACATATAAATACATCATCGGCATCGACGATTCAGGCCGCGGCAACTGGCTCGGCTCGCTCGTCGTCGCCGGTTTCGCCGCGCCCGCCTGGATGGAAGCACAATTGAAATCGATTGGGGTCAGAGATTGCAAAGAATTAACGTTACATCAAATAGCATATAGGATCTACAACCTCATCAACCTCCCTTCGACATTTTATTCGTTTAGACTTAGAACGCCGCCCGATATAAACCAATCATTCAGAAACAAAATAAATTTAAACCAACTTGAAGCTTTGATGTCCGATGAAGTCACCAACGAGCTTGTATCAACAATAGGATACGAAAACATACTCGAAGTCAGGATCAACAACGCCGACCCAACGGAACAGAAATTCCTCAGCAGGCTAAGCGATGATACAGTATTAAAGCGTCTTGCCACAGAAGGCAAGGTTGTACTAGGCCATGATAACGATAAGACCGATATCTTTGTTGCAGCAGCATCAATGATTGCGAGATTTATCCATGAGACGGAATATGCTTATCTTAAACTTGCGATAGGAGATTTTGGCAAAGGTTTTGATTACGATGAGAGGACTTTTAGTTTTGTGACGGAGTTGTATAACTCCGGCTACACAGACGAAGATATGGAGTACTTGCTAAGAAAAAATTACAAATCGTTTAAAAAGGTTAAACAACTAAAACTAAATATAAAAAACTTATGAAAAGCATCTCAATCTTGTTAGCCGAAAAAAACGGCAACACAGCAACGTTTTACGCACTCGAAATAAAGACAGATGATGTTCAGAAAACGCTTAAACAGGTCAAAAACGTCATCAATGAGGCTATGATAAAGCTAATTTCGGACCTACTAAAGCGCAACAAAGAGTACAAAGAAATAATGCAATACAAAAATAGTACCTCTTGGCTGCTAGAGCCACTAAAAATATTCAACCCTGTGATAACAACCGGCAAAAGCCCTAATATAAAACTTCATGGGACTAAATTGACTTTAACAACAATTTACGATTTAAAACAAATAAATAAAGCAAATGCTGAATTCCTAATAAAAGTACTAAACTCACTATGACGGAGTTGATACTGGACATAAACGAAAACAACAACGAAATAGCCATTTTACTAGAAAATGGCGAAATACACCGGTTATTCGAAAACAACAACAACTCCCTCATCCCAAGCGACATAATCATTTTCAGGCTAACACACATCGTTAAAGGCCTCAACGCCGGATTCGGCATCGCAGAGGGCGTCGAGCCGTCGATATTCGCCCCGCTCGGCGATTTCCTGCCGCTCAGTCCGGCACTTCAGGCCGACACAGCCGGCCTCTGTAACGCCGCACCCGCCGTCAACGGCAGGTTGCTGGCGATGGTGAATACGACTAACAAAAAGCATCCTAAAGTTTCGGGGAGGATCATTTTACATGGAAGAATTCTGATTGCCTCCTTACTTAACCATGATAAGGATAATAAAAAAATGTTCTTTTCAAGGAGGATTACTAATGAAGAAAAAGAAAAAATCTCTAACATCGTCCAGGAGGAAATAAAAAATTCGCCCTTAGTAGATTACGGTATCATAGTTAGAAGCTCGATTCTGAACTACGAAGAAGAGGTATTGAGACAAATTTTGAAGAGGGATGTGAATACTATCTCAAACAAAATTAACTTGATCAAATCTCAGTTGCAGGTTGACACTGGGCTTATTTTCAGGCAAAATGATTTCTCTTCGTTCATCATCAACAATATTCTCTTTAAATACAAAATTGCAAAAATTTATATAGCCCCAACGCTGCTAACCAAGTATTCAGAGGAACTTGCCCTAGGCAATTTCGACGTCCAGATAATAAAACCTGGCTCAAAGTGGGCCGAGATGAAAAATGAGGTAAACAGGCTACTTCAAAATAAAATCATCATCACAAAAGGCGATTTAAATACATCGCTATACATAAGAGAGGACGAAATAACGACGATTGATGTTAATGCGACCATTTTCAGTTCTGGAAAAGAAAATATTTTAAAAGCAAACATCATGGCGGCAAGGGAGATCGCAAGACAGCTAAGGCTAAGGGATCTCGGCGGTTTGATCGTAATCGATTTTATTGATATGGACGACTCTGATAAAGCTGTATTGTACGAGGAATTTAAAAATTTAATTTTGCGGGATGAAGCTAAAGTTGATATTTCGCCAATTTCAAAATTTTCCGTCATCGAGGTCGTGAGACAGCGAGGGATAAATCCATTTGCTCCAGTTAAAAACCATACCTCAAAAATCTCTTTACAACAAGATCGCTAATTCTGTTATTTGGTGAAACTGCAGAAAGAAAAACGGCCCATGCCCTTGCGAATTTCCTGCCAAGGCATGGGCCTCTGTTTTTATAGAGTAGGTCAATAATTTTTTTGACATCAGAGTTTACGATGTATAAGTTAAATGAACCAGGTTTAGATTTGCAGATAACCGAATTTATCTCAAACCTCTTGAGCTTCGATTGAATAATTCTCAATACCTCGATATTTCCCGAGGTTATTAATATCTGATGCCTTAAATAAATCTTATCTCGTTTTCGTGCTTTCGTTATGCTAAAACAACCATCAGCGTCGATAAGCCCGCGCAGAAAATGAATAAAATTATCATCATCAAGCCCAGCGATATAATCAGCCGTTTTGGCATACTTGAGAAAGTCGGCGGTTTTGCCCCTGATAGCCGACATCAGGGAATAACGGTAGGTTGGCACGAAAAATCTGGCGTTGAGCATACTTGAGAAATCAAAAAGCAACTCATAACCGTCATGTATTTTAAGCCATACAACAAAATACTTTTCGCCGACATGTCCGTCACCGTGTACAAGCCCGGCAAAATAAAACATTAAAGCTTCGTTTGTTTTGCCGCTGTCCATTTGTCAACTAACCTCAAATAATTGTCACACCAGAAATATTACCAATGTGAAGCACGTCGCTGTCAGATTGATAGCTGACCTCTGGATTCAATGCAAACACAAACTTATTTGGGGCAAGTGGAATGGGGTAATAGGCGTTACCAAATTTAATTGACGGCTCGCTATCTGGAGTTACAACGATAAAATCGTAGCGACCGTCATTAGGTGTATATTGGCTAGACATCTTACGCATTAATAGAATACCGTTTAAAAATAAGACAATTTTATTAAACATAGCTACCGAACTTACATTGAATAAAACGCCGTGGACTGCACCATTTGAAACATATACGGTTGTATAGCAGGTCAGCTCGTAATATGTGTTGTTACTCGTATTTTTTATCCGAAGCGTTGTTAAATTAAGTGTTATCGGGCTTACAATTGGTATTAAGTCCATCCCTAGTAGTAACCCTAAATTTGTATTTAAATTGCGTATGTAGCTGTTATATACAAGTAGCTCTTGAGAAGAAATAAACCTGTTAATAGTCCTCATAACATCATAACTTAATTTTAAACAATCCACCGCCCCTAAATAAGGGGCGGCTCGTTGGACAAAGAGGCGGACGACTGCGAAGTTTCCAAAAGAAGGAGGGCAGTATAATATACAAAATAAACCCTCCTACTACAATTGCCCAATAACTTTAATAAAGTTGTTAAACTTCGCAATCAGCCTATGCCCATTTGGAAAGACAAAGTCCAGTCTTCCAGGCAAAATAGCATTATCGTTTGCAGTTTCCAGGACTCCTGGCGGCATCAAAAGTTTTATCTGTGTATAATCCGAATGAGCAAAAACCCTGTTCCCGTCTGATGTTAACAAGATATCTGTTAAGTGAATATTGTTGACGTATGCCGACACTGACGTAAACGGCAACAAGTTAGGGCTATAATTTTGCCCATTTAAGTATGTCAGCCTATATTCGGCGTTATTGACTTCGAGAACTTTTGTTTCTTTGTTGTAAATAAACCAGCAGTTATTTGGATTATCTGCGTTGATGACGTTTACAAGCCAGCTGGATAAGCTGTTTATATCAACGATAGTAGTCAGAGCAAACGTATCTGAAATTTGCAGTCTACTTTTGTTTATCAAAAACATAGTTATACCAACATCAAAATATACACCGGCGGGCAGGTCTATCAGTATCTGTGGCGATTCAATAAAATTCGCATCGTGTATGCTCGGTATTAAAAACGTTTTTCTATGTATGCTGGAGTAAATTGTTTCCTTAGGTATTTGATAAGATAAATCCGAAGCTGGATTTAACCTTTCGGCTTGTCCACTAGCACGTGGATACTGTATGCCAACAACTACATCTTTTGACTGCTGCGGGTCTACAATGAAATTAGGCGAGACATCAATAAGTGAATTAAACTCGTTATACTTTATAACTTTTGTTTCGTTAATACTAGTGAGCTTGCATATCCCTTTAAGTCTATCCGGGTCAATGTTACTTAAGTCTTGGTGCGTCATGAATACTTGCGGATGAACGGCGATTAAACATATCTCAAAAGGCCATGTGATATTCAAAAACCAGTTGTCCAGCTGGGTTAGATCACCGGGTAAAAAATTGAATTTTTTATCAAAGATAAACCTTATATGGAGGTACTCTTTATTACTTTCCCTGTAAAATGCGTGATGAATTACAATTCCTTTGGCAAAATTCCAGAGGCTATTGTATAAATAACCAAATGTTACGAATGAATGAGGTTTAAGGTAAAAACTGATGATATTTTTAATTCCATCTGTTAGGCTTTCGATTGGATATTCTGCTTTAAAATCCATTATATATTGGTCATTTGAAATTGTGAAACGGACGTCACCTGAAAATCCTGCTTTCTGGAAAGAAATCCCTACTCCAGGTTTGATATTCAATTTTGGCCTTAGCTTATAACCGCCTGCTTCGGTGTAGCCGTCGTGAGCAAGTACTGATCTGCCGCCTATGAATGGAACTTTATTTAATGTTGTATATACGTACTCGGGCAAATTAAATGCTACGCTTCGCTTGTCGCCTAAATAGTATAAGTACGAAAGTTGTAATAGTAATTTTTGGGTCGTTCCGTTTTCCAATGGATATCTGTGCCACAAAGCTAGCGGAATTGCATCTGTGTTTATTTGCGATTGACCATTAAATGCCACACGCGAAACCAAAAGTTTTGCGACGTTAACCGACCTATACTCCATCCTATCGCCGGACCCGGCGTATGGGTACGCCGCGGCGTACTCGGCCGTTCGGGAGTCGGGCACGGCGTAAACGACGTATGTTGCGCCTATGCTGCCGTCAAAAGAGTTTTGGTCCTCATAGCTTTCGCTACTCTCGGTCCTTCGCAAATAGTATAATTCATTATTGACTAAAATTAATGCGTCGTTATTAGCAACTGCTTGTATTGTAAAATCGCCCTGGTGCTGTGGAGAAGTTTCTTGAATCGTTACTATTTCAGGCGAACTCATCCAGTATATACCGTTTCGGCCAGCAGCTTTTAATAATTCTTTTGTGTTTTCCAGCCCGGTGTCAAATACATCTCTGGTCAGTTGTTCTATTGATTTATTAATAAAATCATTTATGTGTAATCGCTGCACTTTTCTCTTGTAATTTTGGTTTACTTGTTAATAAAGATATGGCAACTTCGCTAAAGCAACAATTTGAATATGTGCTGGTTAAAATTATTATTTGGTAAACAAATTGTGAAAGCGCTATGAATATTAAATCTTGTGGAACATGCGAGCTGTGCGTGGCATACGAAAAGAAAGGATACATTACACTAGACGATATAATGAATATACGAGACCTTGGTGGCATATGTTATACCTGGTTTGATGCGGTGGCTAAAGGCGTTACGGCCTTGGGAATAGGACACATTTACATAACGCCCGAAATCTGTACGTGCGATTTTGAGCCATTTTTATTTCAAAATCAATCCAAAACAAACGAAGCGAACTAAAGATGCAATTTCCAGGTCGTGTTTGGTGGTGCTCAAATAACGGCATACTTATACTGTACAACAGCCCGGCTGGCATAGCGCCGGCAACGGTAATAGAGATCAATTCAGAGTATTACGTGCCAGATGTGATTTCGGCAACTGCCATTACGAATTTTGACGGAAGGCTTGAGAAAGTGACAGACGGCTGGATTACCGGCTTCAAAATAGTCGACCTTGGCTTAGTAACGCTTGAAGAGCCTGATTATACAATCAAGTTATCCGAATATTACTTTGACAAATATTATGGAATACCGCCATCTGTAACGAAAGAATGCCTTTCGTATAAAACATCAACTTATATATTCGAACAGTTCATTTGGGCATTGCTATTAAATAAAGTTAACATTGACACCGTCGAGGTCATAGCAAAGTCAAATTTAAAATACAAAAACAAGCTTTATAACTTCTACATCTTGTTCGGCAACGTGGTCCAGTATCTCGAGATACCAACAATCGTCGATTGGGTAAAAAAGCTTTCCAAATTTAGAAAAGAGATATGGAAAAAGGTGAGCAAAGATTTACCCCGTGTTTTCAACTTAAGACCAGTTTTGCACGGCGTTTCAAAACTCGACCCAACAGAAACTAAAAAACCAATAAGGTCGTTTATATATGAGGATACGAAACGGCCGCTTTAACACGAGAAAGCCGTCAAAACTCATTGACAAAATGCAGCTTATTATAAAAGACTTTTACAGAAAGACTCCGGTTGACCAGGACTTAGTAGTGTTCATTTTAAACAAAATCAAAAAGAGAAGGTCGATTCACTTAGGCAAAAAACACGCTTGCATTGTAAAACAAATTTTAGATAGAGCAAGAGCCGAATTCAACGAGCTGGCTAAACTAGGCGAAACGCATTACCGCGGTTACAAGTTAGACGAGCTCAACAATTTTATAGATTACGTTAATTCACTTTGGTAATTTCAACCGGCTGGCGTTTGTCCGGCCGGATTTCTTTTGATTTTAAAACAAAGTTCCCTACACAGCCATGACGACAAAACGTTACAACGAGAACCTTTTCGAGCTCCCGCAATTTGCAGGAGTTTTTTGTAATGTCTTTATGTGGTTCACGGCGGATCATAAAGACAAAGCAATCAAATACACAGTTGATGTTTATGATTTGATAGGCGAAAGGCTTATCGAGCACAAAAATTTTAGAACGCTGAGCAACGCCGTTAAATACATAAACACCCACTACAAGGACAAGAAAAAGGGGTGTGTGAAGAAAGGTTGCATAGCAATACTACACGCTGTACTACAAGCAAAATCTGTTTTGTAAACTTGGTATAATAAAAAAGAACATTTGTTAAAAAAATGGGGTTTTTATCATGAAGGTAAAGTATGTCGAATCGGAAATTTTTTTAAAACAGGGCGATACAATTATCGTCCCTGAAAGATTTCAGAACAAAGAAAAGGAAGTATTATATGTAGCTGAGCTGTTCCCCTCAGAGGAGTACATTAAATTACTTGAGGACTGCAGGTTGTTTCATGCTATTGTAGCCCTTCTGTGCAGAACCGAAACCGATGAGTCAATAAAAAACATAACCGATTTGTCAGAAGATCAAGAGAAAATGTTGGCATTTGCCATAGCCACGTATGCGCCAGCCTTCGATGAAATGAATTATAGCATCCAGGAAGGTATAGAAAAGTTACTTATGATAGCACATTATCAGATCGAATGTTATTGCGGTTTAGATGCCGGAGAATTTTGGGTTTTTGAGGAAACACCAAAGAAATTTAAACTATTTCCGTCGGAAAATTAAAATAATTCGTCGACATGAAAGAGGTATTTGTGAAGGGTTTAATGTGCGAAGTTGGCCCCGGCCACATCAAAATTACAATTGACCCGAAATATTTCAATCTTTACCTCGCTGGTCTAGTTAAGTTCGATGTGTCAAACAGCGCAGTTAACGACATTAAATTGCTGACGCTTGATAAGCTTTTAAAATCCGTTTCAAGTAGTGCGATTAAATATGTTCTCGAAGGTTTAAGCAGCTTACTATTAAAGGAAAAGGAAAAAATAAAACCAAAAGAGTTGATAGAAACTTTAATTTATAGTTTAAGCCTATTCGTGGGTCTGATAACATATAAAACTGACCCGCCTAGGTATGTTTTGATGGTGTTAAATTAAGTTTCAGAAGCCGGGGCCCTTCCTTCTCCTCCCTCTCCTTCTACTTCGCCTGAATTTGTTTTTTCTTTTGTCTCTGGCTGCTCAAGCCCACTAAGTTTGTACAGAAGTTTTATAATAAAATTCACTTTCGCATCTAGTTGCGACACAAGGTACATTAGTTGATCTAATATCTCTATTTCGTATTGCTCTATCTCTTCAATGCTCATCGGCCTTTCGGCGGCTTCGGCGACCTCTCTGGCCTTTTCTTGATCAACTGGTTCAATTGATTTTGCGACATCTTTTACAGCCTGCTTGAGCTCTTCAGCCGTTTGCGGCGCCACCTCTTCGGCTATTTTCGTCATCAAAACACGTAATTCAAACGGAGTCAAATTGTCGCGCAATATTTCCGTCTTTATTAGGCTAGATATTTCATTTCTAATTTTTTTAGCATCAGAAGCCGTCTTAATTAGCTGTCTAAAATATTTATTATCCTGTAGTTTTTTCTTTTCAGCAGCGATTTTTTCAAACAGCTGATCAGTGTAGAAATTTGGATCGTCCCATTCTACGACTCCGCTGCGCCTTTTGACAACGTTTTTGTAAAACGCTTTGTCAAGGCTTGTTCTTGACGTTGCTTGTATCTGTCCTACTTTAACGTTTGGTCTCGTGAAATCATCTAAATTATCTACTTTGGATGCGGTCTTAATGTTTTTTACAGCATCCGAGAAAATTTTATCGAATGAATCTTGCATTACATCCTCAACCTTGATAGGCGAAAATTTACCTTTGGCCCCAGACTGGTAGTGAGCTAGCAAAAGTTGTTTGTTTAATTCGCTGACCAATGCCTGCAGTTCGTGCGGAGTAAGACTCTTTTCTTCGGCTACTTTTTGCAATAATTTAACTTGTAGGTTGTAATTGTTTATCAGATTTCGCTTTGTTAACTCCCTACTGATTTCGTTTGCAAGTTTTACAATTTTGGTATTTTTAACCATGTTGGGACGCTGTTAGTTGGTGTTTTAGGTAAGATAAGTTGCCATTACAATAAAAGCAATTGATTGCAGGTAAAATAATAATGAACCAAATTAAAAAAAAAAAAAAAAAAAAAAAAAAAAAAAAAAAAAAATGACGTTGGTAACATGCTGGGCGTGTCAGTTCGAATGGCACGCCCAAGAGACAGGATGGATAGTTTGTCCGTGGTGCGGGGTGGTAGTTACAAATATCCCGCACCAGGAGGACGTCGAAGAAAAAGAAGAAAGCGAGGCCTAAAAAACGGCTTCGCTTGTCTTTACCTCCCTCTTTTTTTCTTTTTTTTTCTCAAAACTCAACGCCGTAACCGACCTTCACGCCGACATAGCCGCGTCGCACGTCGATGCCGCCGACAAACCGCCCGATGCCGTAGCCGGCCCACATCGCCGGACCGCCGTGTTTGCCGAGTTGCCATTGCACGCCGAAATAAAATTTTTTGTGATTGAAAAGTATTCCAGGAACAAGGTTTATTTTATCTCCCTGCGTTACAATTCCGATGTAAGGACCGAACCCGCTATTAAATTTTTTGAACACAAGTGCCAGATCTAGCCCAAATTGAATGTCTGTACCGTATCCTACATAAGCGTCTACAAAAATCTTTTTAGATCTTTTGGGCTCAAAAATCACTACGTAGTTTTCCGTTTCAATCGATGTTACTTCATCGCTGATAGGTATTTTTAATGTTTCGCTTTTAGCTTCGTAGGTGAGTGTATAAATGCTATCTTTATTAAATTTGATGTTTATTGCGTACGATTTCGATTTAAATGTCGTATCAACGAAAATTTTGCCTTTGAATTCCTCTGTTTTGCCCTTTTTGATAATTGACAAGTTGCCAACTTGTTCGGTTGCGTTGTCGTCTTTTATTAGACCTGGCACATAAAAGTTTGTAGTTTGGCGAGTGAAGTAAACGATCCCGACAATAGCCACAAGAAGTGCCATAAAGTAAAATGGCCATAGGGAGCTGATTTCAACCGCTATTTTAAAACCTTTCTTTAACATTTTGTATCCTTTCGCAATATTTTCTTGTTATTTCGGGCAAGTACTTTTTGTTCTTTTGCCAATTGGCGACTTTGCCGCTCAGGTCGTAAGCCCTTTTTGCGGCGCCAGGTCCGGCGTTGTAGCCGGCATCGGCGAGCATTTGGACGTTGCGGTCGTGTAGTTCTTTTGGAGATAGCATCGTTCCGAAAACGTATTTGATGATGTCTTTAATATAGAGCATCATGATCCGTATTGAGATATACGGATCGTAAAGTTGTTTAGGCGATTTAATGTTGTATTTTTTAGCTGTCGGCAAAGTGAATTGGGCTATGCCATAAGCAGGATCGTTTGGGTTGTATGCTTGTGGATTTAAACCGCTCTCGACGTATAATCTCGCTTTATGCCATTTCCATAACGACACATCCCCAAAATGCAATAACGTTTGTTCTTGTATATAGCTATCGTATTTCGTTACTGCAAGCAAACCTGCTGAGAGTAACAAAGTTATGAAGATGGTAATCAAGCACCTCAGTTTCATGATAACTGAGTTATTTTGTTTTTTAAACGGCGAATGGAGGGAGGGCAAGCTTAAAACGCTGTTGCGATCACAATGGCAATTGCTAGGTAGGTTAAAGCTGCTGCGATATTGTTGTTTTTCACCTCTTGTTCAAAATCAACGCTTACAAAATCGATTTTAGCAACTGTATACAGGATCAGCAATTTGAGGAATGGTTTGAAGACGAACATGCTTAGGAGGCCTATAAGGCTGGCAGGGGCAGATTCGTCATTTATTTGTGCCGCAAAGAAAGTTCCGTATCCTATCAGAAATAGAATGATGTAAAGCTTCAGCGCCGAAAGTTTCATCTAAGTGTTGACATTATGTTTTTGATGACCAGGAAGCTCAAGCCGACAAATGCAGCAAGTCCGATGAGGACGATTGCGATTATGCGCGGAAACGTATTTACAAATCTGAGCGGCATAATATCGCGTTCTATAGCCTTGATCTTGGCCCAGGCTGAAACTGTAAGATCCTTGATGCTTCTAACGTTCTTTGTTCCGTTCTCTTCCATTTCTACGTAGAACTGATTTTCTATCTCTCTGATTTTTTCGTGCAATTGATCAATTTTCAGTTCTATCCTGGCAAGTTTACTTGATAGGTTCTCTTTCATCACCAATTTCGTTGTTAGTTAGTACCATTGCGTGCTTAAAGAACACTTGTTCGTCAGCCGCCGCTTTTACAAGGTCTTCAGATAAAGATTTGCCGCATTTTAGGCAAAAACTGGTATCGATTTTATTAGTTGTGCCGCAATTGCGGCAAACTTTAAACTCTTTTTTCTTGTTTTTCATGATGTAATTTTGTATATTTGTGTATAATTTTTGAGACCCATTTTAAAATTAAAATTATTGTTCAAACATGCAATTTTAAAATTAAAAGGAGAAATTGCATGGCAGATTCACAAAGCATCCCAACCCGGCTAACTCTCCCGCAATCAAACCCTCCTGGCGAGGATGATGCCCGTGCCATCCAGTCAATTGTCTCGCGGGTGCTTTCTAAAAACGACTTGCTTGCTAAAATCATTATGACTAAGCAAGCCATGGAGCTTTGCGACATAGAGCAGGAGCTCGCCATGCATGCTTGGAAAAATCTTTTAAATTTGAGCGAGAAAAATAAAAAGATCAGTATCAATTCGCTTTACAACTTTTTGAGGCTGAGGTTATACGAAATGGCTTTAAACGTGCGAAAAGCAGGCTCCTCTACAAGGGATGTAACCTCTCAATACCGTAAAGTAACGATGATTTTGTCCAACGAAGACGAGGAAAACGAAGAGAAATTAAGATATTTCGAAGAAACGATTTTCAACATCAGCCAGGACGGTATAGAAACGCATGCATTTTTTGAATATGCAAAGAGTCATTTGAACGATAGAGAAAGTGTAATCATTTCTTTTATCTGCCAAGGGATGAGCCCTACGCAGCTTATACAGCTTGGTTTCTGTAGCAGGCGAGAATTTGCTAAGATCAGGCAAAAACTCAAAAATTTGCTTTGAGTTTAATGGAGGGAGGGAGAATTAAGCCCTCCCTTTTTTCATTTGATTTAACCCTCCCATCTTCAATCCGGCCTGGTAAAATAAATAACGATGCCGCCCTTTCTAAATAAACAACTAATTTCAACAGGTATGAAAATACCGAGGCAAATTTTAAATAGCAACATATCTTCATACGCAAAATTGCTTTATATATTGCTCTATAACGGCCATAGCCTTGCTAAAACAGAAGGGCTTATGACGCTTGCAGAACTGAAACTAGCCTTAGTTGAACTTGCTAGGAAAAACCTAATAGAATTCAATCCCGTCACAATAACGCCACTTTTGACGGAACAAAACAAACCTGTGGAATTTGCACAAGCTGACGACAGGGTGATATTTTCAGAGCTGATAAGCGCAGATGCCAAAATAGCTTACCTGAACTCCCTCATCAACAACACAGAAATAAAAAACGAGGCGATCGTCGAAGAGCTGGCCGTTTTCGGCCTGGTTGACGGCAAGCGCGCCGTTGCCGCCCCTGTGCCGTCAAACGGCGATATCGTGCATTTGTTCGACGAGAGCCGGCCTGTTGTCGGCGCCTTGTCGGCGAAAGAGCTGATACACGAAATCAATCCAAATGCGAAGAAGTATAGCGGTTGGCCGATAAGCACGCTTTTGGCGACTTTTCTCGTGTCGCAGATGCTTCCGCTGACGGCAAGCGAAGTATCCACAGTAATGGATTTAATTTGCGCTAAAACAGGTACTTCGGCGAGGAAAAAGAAATTTGTACCTGTTAAAATCGACGAGCTTAGGAAGACGGTTCTGAACGCCTTTAAAAAATGTGGTATAAACTACCAGTGGCAATATAAAATTGATGATGGCATAATCACCAATTTCGTCGCAAAACTCGAGAAAACGGAAAAGTTTAAAAATTATTCCGATGTGCTATACTATGTTGAGGAATACATAAAAGCATATGCTAGCCTAATGAACAGAAAAGATTATAGTTATTTAAAAAATGCAACATCGCATCTAAAAAACCTAGTTTATTATTTTGATAAATTGCACGAAATCGCGGGTCCGAAAAGCAGAACGAGGAGTTGGCAGAACTATTACTATGCAGTTCAGAACAAGGTGAAAAAGATGAATATACCCAATGTAAACATCGCAAAGTATGTGATCGCATATCTTAGTTACAACGTTGCCGAAAAGCTACGGCTGTATGACTTGACTGACAGGCTGCTCGATGTAATAGGTAAAATTAAGTTATCCGAAAACGAACTTGAAGAAGCAAAAAAACTAATTTCTCAAATCGATGGACATACTAGGAATATTTAAAAATGCCGAAAAGGACGACGGCGGCTCCGGCGCTGGGCCGCACAGGGCGCTGGAGCTGGCCCGGCAGAGTGCGCAGTCGATAGAGGAGTTAAGCGTTCTTGAAAAACCAGTTGTTTTTCGCTGCACCTGCCGGTATAAATTTGCAATACATTATTTCTTTCTAGTTGTAGGAGTTAAACCAGTTTCTTGTCCTAATTGTTCTTTTGAATGGCAGATAAATTTCTTGCGCAAACTGGCAATGTATTCATATCTCAAGGAACCCAAAGAGCCAGTTGTTTTTGTTGATTTAACAGATTTAAAACAAACGAGCGTGAACGTAGTAGATGAATAGATCCGACTATTACTACAAACTTATCGAGAAATACGAGCCGCTATCGGTTGATGAGGAAGTCGAATTGGCTAAAAAAGCCAAAGAGGGTGATATGCAGGCAAGGGAAAAACTTGTCCTGCACAACCTGAAATTTGTCGTGACGATAGCAAAGCAGTACATGGGCTCCGGCTTGCCACTTGAAGACTTGATTGCCGAGGGAAACACTGGGCTGCTCAAGGCTATAGATAAATTTGACGTAACCCGTGGTTTCAGGTTCATTTCGTACGCCGTTTGGTGGATAAGGCAAGCGATATTACAAGCAATTTCCGAAAACTTCAACATCAGGATACCTGCGAACAAACTCGGCAATTACAGCAAATACAAAAACGAGTACGAAAGGCTGGCCCAACTCCACGATGGCAACGTCGACATAGATGAGATCACCAAAAACCTTGATTTGACTGCCGCCGAGATAAAAGAGATTTCTGAAATTGAAAAGGGCAACACTTTGTCGCTTGATGCGCCACTTGGTGATAGCGACCTGACTTTGCTGGATACGTTACCGAGCTACGATGAGAACCCAGAGAAAAAGATAATGCGCGAAAGCTTCAGAGAGGAACTTGAAGCCTTGCTCAACACTCTTGAGGCCAGAGAAAAAATGGTCATAAAGCTTTATTTCGGCCTTGACATCAGTAGACCTTTGACACTTGACGAAATTGCTGCGATGTTTAAACTGACGAGGGAAAGGATCAGGCAGTTGAGAGAGCGAGGTTTGCGGAAGTTAAGGATACGAGCAAGGAAGGCTAAGTTACGTGAGTACTTATCGTATTACTAATGATTTTTGGGGCAGCAATGCCCCATTTTTTTTATTAGTACGCCGTGGCGTACTGAATTTGTGCGCGCGGCGCGAAATTCAAATTTACGCAACTCAAAAAAATTTTTTTTTCGATTTTGCGGCAGGAATTATTTTTCCCCTTTTCTCCTCTTCTTCCCTTTTCCCCTCTTCCTCTCTGCCGTTCCTCCGTTCTTGCCGTTCTTCTCCTCCTCCTCCCTTTCCTTCCCCCACCCACCACCCTTTTGCCGTTCTTGCCGTTTTTGCCGTTTTTGCCTTCTTTTGTTTTGTTTGCCGTTGATGCCGAAATAGACCAATTTTGCCCTTTGTTTTTTTCGGCCGGGTAGGCCTATAACGGCGTTAAAGGGCGGTTTTCGGGTTAGGGCGTAATACGGCCTTAGGTATATATAATACCTTGCTTTTTGTTTCGCTAGCGCTAGCGATTAATGCTGAGGGGCTCTAAATGAGCCATTTAGACTCAGCATCGGTACCAAAACGTTGATGTATGTCTAAACACCAAGGGGCTCCACACTGAGCCATTTAGACTTGGTGCCGCAACGCCGCTATGGCGTCACTTGCGCCGGCCTTATCCGGCCTGAGCGCCAGTACTATATTTACCAAGTTCAGTTGAAACTATGCATGACGTCAGGGGCCTCAACTAGGCCATTTAGACTGACGTCGTAATAATATAATAAATTTTTTTGTCAAAGTCAAGT
>CAZRNR010000037.1:0-21760 GCA_964601505.1 uncultured bacterium
TTTTATTTGGGCTATCTAATTTTTCTACATGTTTTAATAAATTTGAGAAAATCTGAAATTTTCCGAAATATTATGTTTTTCATCTAAACTCTATCTACGATGATTCAAAAAGCACATGAAAGGAAAGCTAAATTGCCAGAGTATGTAGTAGAGAATCTTCCGCGTTGGTCCGGAAAGGTTAGGGAGCATTATGAAGTTTGGTATATAACAGGAAATGCTAAGGATCACGGTTTTTGGATAAGATACACCTTGAATGTTTCCGAGAGTGGCTTGAATGATTGGTCAGGTGTTTGGTGTGCTATTTTCAAAAGAGGTGAAAAGCCTATTGGTGTGTGTAGGAAATATCCATTGAATGATTTTAGGTGGGAGGTACGTAGTTTTAAGTTAAATGTTGGGGAATCAAATTCGCTTTCAGATAGAAAGGCCATTGGTAGAATAACTGTTGGAAATATTCTTGCTTCATGGGAACTTGATTTTGAGCCGACAGGGTATGTATTCAGACACTTGCCGGACTTCGCATACTACCTTCCTGTTGATACTGTCGTGCTTTCGCCAAATCCAAATCTGAAATTTTCTGGATTCATAACACTTAAAGATATACAGAGCGGAAATATCATAAAAGATCTGAGGTTCTCGGATGGTGTCGGATATCAAACGCACATATGGGGTAAAAAGCATGCTTATAAGTGGGTTTGGGGACATTCAAATATACTGAAAGATGAAAATGGAGATATTTTAGAAGATTCTTTCTTTGAGGGACTAACCGTTGTTGAGAAAACTGGCCCGCTGCGGGTTCCACCGGTTAGTATCTTTACCATTAGATACAAAGGAAAAACTCTTGAGTTCAATAACATAAAAGACATAATATTTAATTCATCAAAATGGGACTATGGAGATCATTCTGTTTACTGGTATCTTAGGTCAAAGAAGTCTAATTTCTCTCTTAAGATGCAAGGGAAGAAAGAAAACTTTATAATGGCTATATATGATGACCCAAATGGAGAAAAGGTATTCTGCCATAATAGTGAAGTGGAAAGTGCTGAAATACAATTTGAATTGGATGGAAAGAACTTAAAACTTATATGTGATGGAACTTTCCATACTGAATTCGGTTCAAGAACCCCTTTGGAATATAATCCAGAAAAATTTTTATATGAATAATACCAATTACTTGAAATTTAGTTTTCATTTTAAACTGTCCCTTCTTATGCTTATCAAATGAATTTTTCAATTGTCAACAGCGTAATTGTTCCATAAAAGTCAAATAAAGCAACTCAGAAATTACAAAGATCTTTATCTTTTATTTTGCCATGATTCTATGGAGTATGACAAAGTTGACTTAATCCTACTATTGCTTTTTGTTACTTAATTGTTGTTCGGTCAAATCACATGATTTTTTCTCCTGAAAAAATCTTCCAAGCAATCTGTTTGAGAGGGATTTGGAAAAGGCGTATATTTCACCTTCATCTATCAAATTTAAATACCGTCTTACATGTTCAGATATGATCCTCTCAAAATCAGCTCTTATGCAAGCTATTTCTTTAACTTTCCTATCCATATCCAATTTTAGTTTCAATTTATCAATTTCAGATTTCATTGTTTTTTTTGCTAATTCTATGGTATTAGGATCTAATTTATTCTCACCGATTATATCAATATTATACAGGATTATGTTCGGATTGTTTAATATATCGGGTGAAACATTTCTTGGAACTGAAAGATCAATAATAAGGGTTTTTTTATTCACTTCTTTGATATGTTGATTTTTTATTAGAAAGCCGTGATGGTTGGTTGCAACGATGGCTATATCAGATAATTTTATTCCTTCATCGATAGAGCAAATGAATTCTGCTTTGGCTCCAAAAAAATCTTGAATTTTTTTCACACTCATTTCTGCCTTTTCTTTCTTGCGTGAATACACGAGTGTCTTTTTGAAAAATCTTGATAGTCTAAACACATCATGTGCTATTTCACCTGTTCCTATGATAAAAAGTGTCCTATTTTCGGTATCATTAAAAACTTCTTGAATTTTGCTCTTTATAACACTACTAAATGAAATTGAGGGGATATTTGTCTCCCTTCTAACTCTCTTTGCAATCTTCATAACCTCAGAAAATACGCAGAGGATCCTGGTAGTAGCTAATCCAGATGATACAGCGTCATAGAAGGATTTTTTAAATTGATTTACTACCTGAGTTTCCCCTATTATGAGGGAATTGAGTCCAGAAACAACTGAAACAAGATGCTCTATTGCTTCGATTCCGGATTTTTTGTCAAAACCTTCAATGTTTATGAATCTATCAGAAAGATAAATGAATTCTATTCTGCCACAAGTTATAAATGGAACAAGATCTTGAGTTTGCTCTTTTAGGATATCTAAATTCCTTATGTTTTTAAGATCTAGACCACAGATTACATTTTCTCTATCAGAAACTGAATGAGAAAGAAAATTGTATGTTTCTAATTTCAGTTGATCTATAACATCAGATAGCATTAATCAACTTTTAATCAGTTTTGATGTTTATTGAGTAATTTCAGAAAATACGAAATGTTGATTTTATTAAGGGAGAATAGAATTATTTTTTTGTTAGACTTCTGAGATGTTCTATAACTTTTCCAGATAGAATGAAATCTTTTGATTTTTCGAATCCTTCTTTTAGATTTTTAGCTTTCCCTTTGAAGAATAAAGCAGCTCCCGCGTTAGCACAAACAAAGTTTATAAGTTCTTTCCTTCCCTTCCCGCTTAGGACATCTAAGAACTCTCTTGAAGGCTCTCCATTGTATTTTATAGATTCAGCTGTTGATTTTTCTATTCCAAATTCTTCCGGAGATACTTTGTATTTTGACTTAACTTTAGAATCCTTTATTTCTATGAATAGGGTTTCCCCACAGATGGAAACTTCATCTATTTTTTTATTTTCGTTTAATGAACCAACGACAATGAGCGCGTTTTTGGGAGATCCGAGTATTGTTATTGCTTCCGATATTTTTTCGGCGATTGTTTCAGACATGACTCCTATAATCTGAGATTGAGGACGAGCGGGGTTTGTTATCGGACCAAGTAAGTTAAAGATTGTCCTTATTCCAATTTCTCTCCTTATTGGCGCAACATTTTTCATAGCGGGATGATAAAGTGGAGCAAAAAGAAAAACAAATTTTTTTTCTTCAAGCTCTTTCGGAACATCTTCTGGCTTGACATTTATATTTACTCCTATTTTTTCAAGTATGTCAGCTGATCCTACAGATGAGGATACCGCTCTGTTTCCATGCTTCGCTACTGGAATACCCATGGAAGATAATATGATCGCTGTTGCGGTGGAAGCGTTAAAAGTGTGTGCCTGATCTCCCCCTGTTCCACAAGTATCAAAAACTTCAAATGAAATTTTGGGCTTCAGAGATTTTTCAATCATCTTGTAAGCAAAACCTGCTATCTCTTGAGGAGATTCACCCTTCATTCTTAAAGCAACAAGAAGTGCTGATATGACCTCAGGTGAAACTACACCATCTATTATACCCTGAGCACAAATCTTTGAATCCTCAAGAGAAATATCTTTCCCATCTACTATATCTTTCAGAAGAGATTTTATTAGTTCGGAATTGCTCACATTTGAAAAATTTACACAAGTTTTTATTCAAGTTCAAAAACTGAAATTGTTTATGGTGAATGAAAATTTGAAACTATGTCGGGGGATGCGGGATATTTTAATATAGAGCAAAATTGTAGGTTTATGAAATGCAATAGATTTATAAAATCTAAAGATTATTCCTTATCAAGGAAAAAGAAAGTTTAAATTCTATCTCACATGGTTTTCTGTCTTTGATTTATACATTCTAAATAAATTTCAAAAGGATTTTATAACCTGCAATAAAGTTTCTCTACGACAAATGCATTTTATTCTCAGCTTTTTACCTGAGTTTGTTTTATCCGGTAAGTTTTGTTTGCTGGAACTATTTGAAAAAGCTATGAAATTTAATCTAAAATTTGTATGAATTTGATAATAGATTTTTGGTATCTTGAGAAGTTTTTTTAGTGAAGTTATTATTTGATTCACTCCGGTATAATGGTGTGATTTTTCCTTAAATTTCTTTGTCCAAGCTGACAGAAATAATAAACTATTGACCTGTTCCTAAAATTATTCAATTAATTTTTTATTTCATCATGAATTAAATTTATCGTTTTAGCCGACAGTTTTGAAGAATAATTATGGAAAGAGTGAACATTGCGGTAGAGCAATGAAAATTTTTTATTTAGATCAGGAAGATTGAAAGGAGTAGAAAAGATATTTGAGAGAAATCAAAAAAATCTTTTATAGAAACTTTGCTTATTTGTCTTTGCCATATATTTATCAAAAAGTAAAATGTTTTACCATTATAACTAAATCAGATAATTGATGGTGAAAAGCGATTTATACAAAGATATTTTCCTAGCAGGTAAAGTTCTATTTGAAAGAGGTTTAGTTGATGTGAGGTCCGGAAATGTGAGTGTAAGATTAGGTAAAGATAAAATGCTGATAAAGAGGACAGGTGAGAACATGGGAATGTTAAGGAAGAATAGCCTTATAGTTCTCCCCATATCAAAAAAGACACCAAAGGATAAATTTGCTTCCTCAGATCTTGATATTCATAGAAAAATATATATTCTTGGAGGAGATAAATTTGGCGCAGTTCTGCATTCACATCCTCCAGAAGCGGTCGTCCTTTCTTATGTGTTTGAAAGTATATCTCCAACTGACTATGAATCGAAGCTTTATGTGGATAAAATAAATTTCGTCGAATATAATGATGTTGCTCAGTTTGTTTCTAAGTATAAGGTCTGCGTTGCTAAATTTCATGGAATATTTTGTGCCGGTAAAAGTATACAAGAAGCTCTTCTGCTTAATCTTGTTGTATCTAATTCTCTCAAAATAGCTTTATATGAGTTTATGATTGGTATCAGAAAAGGATAAAAAAATTTTTACTCGTTTGCAATATTAATGCCCAAAATTGAAACATCCCTTAGATTATTCATAATTATTCAATGGAAAGGTCTTGTTCTGTTTCAGAACATCTTATAGTTAAAGCGTCGTTTCGGAATTAGGAAATTTGATTTTTAAAATTCGCTTCATTTGTGTTTTGTATCCGCTGTTCTTTTCTATTTCCCTTATTTTTATGCAGATCTTCTGGATGATTTTCAGATGATTTCCTCTTACCTTGATTGTCAGATTTCTTATTCAGATTTGGTTTTTCTTCTTCTTTATATTCTCAAATGGGATTCATACTATTGTTTTTAGGGTTGTTTCTTAAAATTAATAGCAAAATTCTTCAACTTTTTATACAATTTAATCAGTTCCATTGAGTGAGATATATAAGTATCCTGAGACTGATTGTGAGGTGGAAATTCAGATGTAGAGAAATTATCATTCTTTAGATAAATAATGAAAACGGAAAAACTTATCTTTTCTCATAATTTGTAAAAACTAAAAGCTATGAAGGTCGGGATATCAGGCATTGCTGGGAGAATGGGAAGAGAGATTTTTTATTGTGCTTTGGAAAAAGGTATAAATGTATGTTTTGGGATAGAATCGGAAGCATTCAAAGGATTTACAGCTAGAAGAATTTTTCCGACTTTAGAAAGGGATTTTCCTATTATAACCTCACCGGAGGAGTTTGAAAATTATGTTGGGCCTTTCCCAGATGTTATAATTGATTTTTCAGTCAGAGGGGCTATAATCCCATACATTGATAAGATATGTCAAAAAGGCTTGAAATTAGGTTTGGTTATCGGGACAACGGGTTTTTCTCCAGATGAGATAGATCAGTTAAAGAATTTTTCAGAGAACATACCAATATTATTATCCTACAATATGAGTAGGGGTATAAACATGCTTTTGAAGATTCTCCCAGAAATCAAGAAATCTATTCCTGATTTTGATATTGAAATCGTAGAGGTTCATCACAGGATGAAGAAAGATTCGCCATCTGGAACCGCTGTCAAATTATCTGAAGTTTTGAGCTCACCGGATACAAAGAGAATTACCGGCAGAGATGGTATAGTTGGTCCAAGACAAAAGAATGAACTTGGGATATTTGCAGTAAGGGGTGGAGATGTGATCGGAGAACATATAGTGTTTTTTCTTGGAGATGGTGAGAGAATTGAGATAAGACACTCGGCTACATCAAGAAAAGTTTTTGCAGATGGAGCTATTTACGCAGCTCAGTTCATCTATGATAAACTCAAAAAAGTAGGAAAAGGTTTTTTCTCCTCTATATTCTGAGACTCTTATCTTAAAAATGATATGGTTTTTATTGAATTCATAGGTTGAAAATTTTTCTAGTAAGTGGTACTCTCTCGTAATAATTTACGATTGGTTTATGGTATTTTAGATTGTTATTCAGTGGGTCATGAAGTAGGTCGCATGGTATGTTAGATAATTCTGGTATATACTTTTTTATATATGTACAATCTGGATCATATCTTCTTGCCTGAAGGATAGGGTTGAAAAATCTGAAGGGTCTTGGATCTGCTCCAACAGATGCACTCCATTGCCAATTACCTATATTTACTACTTCATCGTAATCCAGAAGGTGTTCCTTAAAAAATTTTTCACCTATTCTCCAATCTACATTCATTACCTTGGTCAAAAAGCTTGCTAAAATCATTCTTATTCTATTGTGAATCCATTTTTCTTGAATAAGTTGTCTTATACCTGCATCTACTATTGGGTATCCGGTCTTCGCTTCGAAGAATGCATTAATATATCTTTCGTTGTTTTCCCATGATATTTTTCTTCTTTTCTCTTGAAATTCAATGTTTTGCGTTTCTGGAAAATTTATAGCGATATGATACCAAAACTCTCTCCAGCAAAGTTCTTTTATAAACTTTTCGCTTCTTCCATTTGCATGTCTGTATATCTGTCTGAGAGATATTATCCCGAATCTTATACAGGGTGAAAGTTTTGATGATCCATCTAATCCAGGAAAATCTCTGAGTTTGTCATATTTTTCAAATTCGAATTTTTCCAATCTCTTTTCACAATCCTCAGGTTTAAAGATTTCATAGTTTTTGATTTTGAGTTGTTTTTTTATTTCTTGAATTGTCGGAAGTGGGAGATCGGGAACTTTGAATTCATTTATTTCATTTGTTTCCAATTCAACTTTTTTTATCCATTCATTGTAAAAGTGTGTGAAAATCTTTTTGGGAGTTATTTTTTCAGGCCTTACAAGGAGGTTTTCAAAAACCTCTACATATTCTATACCATAGTTTTTACATAGGTTTTTTATAAGTTCATTTCTTTTTTTCCCACTCCATGTCCAGGATGAAGATGTGTAAAGATGTGTTGGTTTAGCTATTTTGAACAGATTTTCAAGAGCTTCTTTAGTTTCTCCATAAAGGCAATATATCTTTATTTTTGATGAAAGATTTTCTATACTTTTTACAACATAGTTTAATCTTTCTCCTTCTGCCTTAATTTCATTGATTATATCCCTATCAAATATAAAAAATGGAATTATCTCCGAATGTTTTTCTGCTGCCTTGCTTAATCCAGCGTTATCTTTTATCCTCAGATCTCTTTTGAAGAGAAAGACTGCTCTCATATCTTCTATGCTGTTTTTAATCTTATATTCAAAAATAAATTTATATTTTATTATGTCTTTGTTTTCTTTTTTCTTGAGGTTTGAGATTAAGATTGTATACTAAGGAGTTTCTTTTTTGATTTTATTTTGTCTTGAGCTGTGTTTTTTTGAATTTGGCTTATTCCCCGATGATTCATTGACCCAGAACCCATGATCCAAAATAAACTAAAGTTTTATCTATCTTTTGATTGAGTGAATATATTTGAGAGGAAGGAGGAATAAGATGAGCAAGAAGAAAAAAATCTTTTCAGAGATAGGGGAAAAGGATATAACATATACAATAGTCAGTGGCTTTACGAGCATGCTTCAGGAATATTCTTTTTCTGATGTTATAGTTCTCGGTGGTGGACCAGCTGGTCTTGTCGCAGCAAGAGATCTTGCAAGAAATGGGGTCAAGGTTCTTGTAATAGAAAGAAACAACTATATCGGTGGTGGGTTCTGGATAGGTGGTTTCCTTATGAACACGATAACTGTTAGATCTCCTGGTGAGGAGATCCTGCGTGAGATCGGAGTCAAAGTTGAGGAGGTAAAACCTGGACTATATGTTTCATATGGTCCTGAAGCTGTGGCTAAGCTTATTTCTGCTGCTTGTGATGCTGGTGTTAAATTTCTTCAGATGACATCCTTTGATGATATAGTTTTAAGGGATCAAAGAGTTTGCGGGGTTGTTGTGAATTGGACGCCAGTTTCTGCTTTGCCAAGAGAGATAACCTGTGTTGACCCAGTAGCTCTTGAGTGCAAGTTCTTAATTGATGCTACGGGACATGACGCCTACGCTGTCAAAAGCCTTGAAGCAAGAGGACTCATTAAGACAAAAGGTATGGGAGCTATGTGGGTTGAGATGTCCGAGGATCTTTTAGTTGAACATACAGGTGAGGTCTTCCCAGGTCTTTATGTCGCCGGAATGTCGGTCTCCGAAACTCATGGTCTCCCAAGAATGGGGCCAACTTTTGGAGGTGTCCTTCTCTCTGGTAGAAGAGTTGCAGAGATTATACTAAATGAAATCAAACAAAACAAGCAGAAAGCTAAAAACAAATAATATCAAAATCTCCTTCTTCTCAGATGGTGTAAAGCTATCGGATATAAACAAGATAATTTACTCTGCAGATAACCTTTTTAGGGATCTTGGATTGCATTGGGATATCGTTCTAAAGGGTAATATTTGGGAGAACTTGAGTAATCAGGAGAAGATATGTGAGAAACTTGTTAAAATAAGAGTTTTCAAGTGGAATGATCAGTCCATTTGTGATTTTGTCTCTCCGGCGGAGATTAATTTTGAACTAAGGAGAATAAAAGGTATTATAAATTCTTTTGGAGTCATATACGATGGATTTTTACTTTCTGGAATATTTTTTGAGGTTTTGGCACATAGTTTCCAAGATTTTAGTTTCTTACCCATAGTAATAACGAACAGGCAGATAGCAACATTTGGGGAAGATGGGAGGTATCATTTGCGCATCTGTGTGATTGGGGTTCCTACTATTATATCTATTAATGGTTTTTTTTCTGCACCAGCCAAACCTCTGGATTATCATTTGACAAAAATGGTAAATGAGGATTTAGCTTTGATAAAGAGCTATGATCTGAAGGAATATATACATAAGAATATTCCGATTGCTTCAAGAGCCTATATCCTTGAATCTATCTTATGGAATTTTGGGGGGATACCTTTTTGTTCAAATAAGTTTTGTCTTTTAAGCGATTCCCATACAATAGACGAACTTATATTTTCAAAGATAAAGGGATTGAAACTTTGTGATATGCATAGGAAGGCTATATATTCTTTAAATTCTATTTGAACAGATGGACAAATTTTTGTTTTTGGCAAAACTGAAAATTTTTTTTGCTACATAGTCATCTATATGGCAAGCAAGGTTAATTCACCAATAACAGCTAATGTTTGGAAGGTTCTGGTGAAGGAGGGAGATATGGTATCTGAAGGTTCTACGATTGTGATTTTAGAATCAATGAAGATGGAGATTCCAGTAGATTCACCGGTAAGTGGTGTTGTAAAGAAGATTTATGTTTCTGAAGGTGGTTCAGTTGGGGAGGGTGATCTGATAGCGGAAATAGAGTAGCGTATTTCAACGCCTGAACTTATATATACAGCTCTTGCAACATTTCTCATAAGTTCAGCAACTGTTATCAGTCCGATGCCTCCGGGAACAGGAGTTATTAGGTAAGCCCTCTTTTTAGCTTCTTCAAATTCAACATCTCCAAATATTTTCCCATCTACTATTCTTGTTCCTATATCTATTATTACCGCATTAGGTTTTATCCATTCTCCTTTTATCAGGTGAGGTTTTCCTACAGCTGATACTACTATATCTGCATCTTTAATGAATTTTTTTATGTCTTCTGTATATTTGTGGCATACTGTGATAGTTGCTCCGAGGTTTAAAAGTGCCGAGGCGCATGGTTTGCCTACAAGATCTGATGCTCCAACAACTACGGCATACTTACCTTTGGGATTTACATTGTATCTTTCAAACACATCAAGCATTGCAAGGCATGCGCAGGGAATGAAGCGCGACATCTTAAGGCTCTTCAAAACACTGCCGAGATTCTCTGATGTTAAGCAATCAACATCTTTTGAAGGAGAAATAAAATCAAGAACATTTTTCTCTATTTGCTCCGGAAGCGGAAGTTGAACAATTATGCCGCAAGCATCTGATTCGTTTGCTTCATTTATTTTTTCTTCAAGTTTCTTTTGACTTACATCCCAAGGTAGATTTATAACATCAACTTCTATCCCACAAATATCCGCTGCTTTTTTCTTGTTTTTTATGTATATCTCCATCTCTTTATCTTCACCAATTGCTATTATAGATAGCTTTGGTCTTTTATTTAGCTTAGATATCAGCTCCCTTGTTTCACTTAGTATTTTTTCATATATTTCTTTACCATTTACTAGTATCATTTCTCACTTAAGTTTGCAATTATAAATGGCAGGTGTATGAGATTTGTAATTTCAGAATTAATAGTTAGGGGCTCTTGTTCGTTTTGATATTTCAGTCGTTCCGATGGCTATTCCTAAAAACTGTGTTGTTCCGCCAAGAAATGAAATCCAGAAAGCAATATCGCTTTTTAAAAAAATTGGTTCAGATACACCCCGAATTATTGTTCCTGCGTTAAGGAGTATAAAAGTCATCCAGCCTTTTATGGGAGATGTGAAAACTCCACCAGGAAGCCTTGGAAATAACCAGAATGCGACACCAAATATAAACTGTATTAGAAATCCAACAAGTATTATATGAGAGTGCACCGGTAGCAGATATACATTAAAGTTATATTTCCTCTGTAGGAACATCATTGTTCCTATTAGACTTCCAATAATCAGCCACCCAAGAGAACATTTTATCATCCACCTTGTATAGGCAAACTTCATAATCAGAGAATTTATCTTGAACCGAAATAAATAAGGATAAAATAGTTTTTAGATATGCTATCTGATAAAACAAAGTTTCGGATTGTTAAAATATTTTGAATTTTCCACTGAAAAATTTTAAAAAAAACAAGACAAAAACATCTTAATGGTTATAAATTTCTATTGTAATGCTTTTTGAGGGAGAAATAAATAATGAAAAAAAACAAAAGAAAGGTAAATGGGAAATACTGAAAATAAAGATAGAGACTAGTAGGAATGAGTATGAGATAGATCTTTCTTATAGAAGGAAATATTTTTTCTTAATCCCTCTGGTCTTGATTTTTTGTATTTTCTTTTTTGATTGGTTGAGTTTGAAACTTAAAAGTCGTGGACTTGAGCTTATCTATAATTCCTTTTATGAGGATAGCACAGATGGGCTTATAAAGAGAATATCAGATCTTAAAAAGGAAGTCAACAAGCTCAAAACTCTGAATGAATCGCTTCTTTCTTTGGTTTTTGGTGGAGATGAGGTATATCCGGAGTTTGTAAGTGCTAATTTTGAAGATGACTATGTACTACAGAGTATAGGTGTGGTTTCCGAGAGCTTGAAATTGGTTTATAATGAGCTTCAAAAGGAGAGAGAGGCGCTTGGGCATCTTCCCACACTCTGGCCTGTAAAAGGAAGAGTAACCAGTGGATTTGGCTATAGGATTAGTCCTATTGAGGGAAATTACCAGTTTCATAGTGGAATAGATATATCTGTTCCGGAAGGAACTCCTGTTCTAGCTTCTGCAAGCGGTAAGGTTATAGAGGTTGGAAGAAATGAATTGAATGGGCTTTATTTGAGAATAAGGCATATAAATGGTATAACTACTACTTATGCACACTTGAAGAAGGTTTTTGTATCGAAAGGAGATTATGTAAAGAAGAGTGAGGTAGTTGGGCTTGTGGGTTTGACTGGAAGAACAACAGGTTCTCACCTTCATTTTGAAATTTCTTTCAAAGGTAGGCCAGTTGATCCACTGATGTTTCTTGTTCAAGATTAGTTCTCTTTGGGTCAGGATGTTTAAAATTTATTTTTATGATAGGAGGGAAAAAGACCGAGCCCCAGAGGAAAGTGGAAGAAAGGGGAAAAATAAAGGAGAAAAGAGAGGCTAAAGAGGAGGAAGAAGAAAAAGAGGGTGAAAAGGAGGAAGGAGAAGAAGAGAGAAGAAAAGTAGAAGATCAAGGACCTTTGCTTTCCCAGGAAGAGGTAGATTCTCTCCTAAGAAGTCTGCGTGGGGGCGAGATAAAGATAGAAGCTAAAGCCGAAGAAGAGAGGCCAAAGGACAGGTATCCAAGGTATGATTTCAGGAAGGTTGGCCGTTTCATATCTAAGATGCGTCTTCCTTCGCTTGAGGTTATACATAGGAGATTCGCTACTGATTCAAGATCTATACTTTCTGTTGCTCTTCAAAAGCTTATAGACGTTTCAATGGTTGATACTTCTGTTATTGAATTTAAGGATTTTATGGATAATGTTCCTTTGCCAGCAGTTTTCACTGTTATATCAATGAAGCCACTGAGGGGTTTTTGTGTTTGGGCTTTTGACGCCACAGTTGCTGTGGTTATGGTCGATATACTTCTTGGTGGTGTCGGAAAACCTAAAAAAGCTGAAGGTAGAGAATTTACCAGAATAGAACAGAGGCTCATACGCAGAGTTATTAATACTATGCTCAAGCCTTACCAGGAAGCATGGGAACCAGTGATAAAGCTACATCCGGAAATAGTTAGAATAGAAAGCCACCCTCAGTTTGTTTCAATAGTCCCTGAATCTGATCTTGTTGTTTCAACTCGTTATACCATAGATATGGGAATGATATCTGGAAGAATGTATATGGCTATCCCATATGCTATTTTGGAACCTATAAAGTCTCAGATTCAGTCGGCCTATCAACCAACAACATTGGAAGTGGATAAAAGTTGGATTGAGCGTATTGTGACTAGAATAAAGGAATGCCCAGCTTCAATAAGGGTTGAAATAGGTAAAGCAAAGTTAACCTTGAGAGAATTGCTCAATTTGAAAGCTGGAGATACTTTAAGGTTGAATACTTCCCCAGATGAGGATTGTGCAATAGTCTTTGTTCAAGATGTACCGAAGTTCAAGGGAATTCCTGGAAGATCTTCTGATGTAAAATCTGTGCTTATAACAAAACTCATAAAGGAAGAAGAAGAGATGAGAGAAGAAATCCTGAAGAAACTTATTGTTTAATCCATATTTTTAATTTGTTTTTTCTAATTTTCCCATAAATCCGAGGTTTTTATGAGGCTAGTGCATCCATCTGCCGTTATATCTAGTTCTGCTATTATAGAAGAAAATGTTTATGTAGGAGAGGGAACTGAAATAGGGGATGACACCTTTATCGGATATGGGGCTTATATAGGACCAAATGTTAAGATCGGAAAGAGAAATAAGATTTATCCATATGCTGTTATAGGAACACCTCCACAGCATTTGGAGCATAAAGAGGGGGATCTGACTTATGTGAAAATCGGAGATGGGAATATAATAAGGGAGTTTGCAACTATTCATTCCGGTTCTAAAGTTGGGGGAGGTATAACTCAAATAGGAAATAATAATTACATTATGGCCTACGCTCATGTTGCGCATGACTGTAAGGTAGGAAACAATTGTATCCTTACTAGTTTCTCGGCCCTTGCAGGACATACTGAGGTTGGAGATAGAGTTGTTTTCGGGGGATTTTCTGGAACACATCAATTTGTCCGAGTCGGAAAACTTGTTATGATTGGTGCTGGTTCGTTTCCTACAAAAGATATCCCACCTTTTGTCCTTGCAGCAGGGGTTGAGACAAGAATAGTAGGTCTGAACATCGTTGGACTAAAAAGAGCCGGTGTTCCTTCTCATGAAATAGAGAATTTAAAGAAAGCTTTGAAAATTTTCATCTCATCTACAAAAATAGAAGAAGCCGTAGAGGAAATAAGAAAGATGGATCAATCTTCATCATATATTCAGGAGTTTTGCAGTTTTATCTCAATGAAGTCAAAGAGAGGAATATTAAAAAAGTTTGAAAAGGATGCTTTGAGCATTAGATAAATCGCTTGCGTTCTTGAGAAATTTCTTTGGGTAGGAACCAGTGTAAAATCAGACCTTTTCACCAAAGCATTGATATTTTGATTTTAAAGAGGATTTCATTTTAGATTCATTTAATATTATTCAACCTCCCCCCGCTTGAAAGCACATTCCTCTTTATTTTCCCTTCTTTAATTAACCTGAATCTTGCAAGAAGTCTCAATCCTCTACAGGGTGGAGATGAATTGCAAATACTTGACAAGAAGTCAGTTTTGAATTATGATTGTAATACATAACCCTGATAACCAAAGGGTTGTCAAGGATGGTATGGCTGGGACGTCCAGAACTTACGCCTGTGGAGAGGTGAAAAATCTCTTTGAAGCAGGAAGCTTCATCTTCTATAAGATGGAGTAGTTCACTAGTTCAATTCAGGTTTTATCAATGCTACAATTGAATTTCCCAAATACGGTGTTGTGTTTTGTTTATTCTTCTATAGACATTTGTTTGTTTTTGCTTTCAATTTATCATTTTCTTACAGTTTGCTCTTTTGAAAATGAAAGAATACTGTTAATACATTTTTTCAATTCTTATATTCGGAAAATCTTGACGATTTAGATGCGGCATTTACAGCTAATCTGACTGTTTTGCGAGATCCATTATATTTATATCTTTTAGTTGTTCAATCAATTTTAATCTTTCATGCTTCCAGAATTTGTGAATTGGACAATTAGTATTATCTGAGCAGGTCGGTTTTCCTATTAGGCATTTATTTTTTGTTATATCATCATCAAATATTTGAGCGATATCATATAATGTTATTTTTTCTGGATGTTTTGCTAAGCATATCCCACCTTTCGGTCCTTTTTGAGCTGATATTATCTTCTTTTTTGAGAGTATAACTGCTATTTTTGAAAGGAAGTTTTGTGGAATGGATAGGGATTCAGCTATTTGATGAACGAAATATAGTTTATTTGATTCTTTAACGTCATACCTTTTGGCAAGCCATGTAAGCATTTGTATAGCATATCCCGTGGCTTTGCTCAGCACGAATTAATTATTATAGAAAAATGGTAGCGATTTAATTTTTGTAAGAATTTACAGCAGTAAAATTTTTTTGTAGATCTGAATCAAAACGATCTGATATGAATCCACCACCTAAAACTTTGTTTTCTTCATAAAATACGCATGCCTGCCCAGGCACAATTGGCCCATATGGTTCATATAACTCCACATAAATCGTGTTATTTCTCTTTAAGATAATACCTTTAGTTCCTTGATGGCTATACCTTACCTTTATTGTGCACTCTATACCATGTTGTGTTCTTTGCTCAACATATTCGTTTGTGAATATGAATCTTTCAACACAGAATTTTTTTTGCATTAACTTTTCTTTATCCCCAACTATTATTTCATTTTTCGTTTTATCTATGTTGAGTATATATACGGGTTTTCCTATTCTTACGCCGAGTCCTCTCCTTTGACCAAGAGTAAAAAAGTAATATCCTTTGTGTGTTCCAAGATAGTTCCCGTTTTCATCTTTTATTTTTCCATATCTTTCTTCAATACCGAATTCCTTTAGAACATCTTTTATCTCTCTTCCCTCCACAAAACATATGTCTTGACTGTCTCGTTTGTTTGCCACAGGTAGGTTATACTCTTGAGCTATTTTCCTTACTATATTTTTTGTTAAACCTCCGACAGGGAATATTATCTTTTTAAGCTTTTCCGATGTAAGTCCAAATAGAAAATATGATTGATCTTTTTGTTGATCAATTGATTTGGCGACATATAGGTTTCCTTTATCTTTTAACTTTATTGCGTAGTGCCCTGTTGCAAGGTAATCTGCCGAAAGTGATTCAGCCTTTTTCAAAAGCAGTTCAAACTTCAAATAGTTGTTGCAGTGAACGCATGGTATGGGAGTCCTTCCATTTTTATATTCATTTATGAAATCTTCTATGACATATTTTCTAAACTCTTCTCTCATATCTACTGTGTAGAATGGTATCTTTATTTTCTGTGCAACCCTTTCTGCGTCGGATATATCATATACAGAACAGCATGTCCTACCGTAAGCTTTAGTTTTAGTTTCGTATAAAAGTAAGCTTATACCTACTACATCAAACCCCATCTGTTTGAGCAACATTGCGGAAACCGATGAATCTACTCCTCCGCTCATTGCAACTACAACTCTCTTCATGAATCATTTCATTCTTATAATTTCAATAGATTTTTGAAGCTTTGGTGGAAATTTTTTCCTGTTGTGCGATAAGGAAAAAATAGGATAAAACTATCGGTTTTTTGAAGTTGAAAAAATTTATATTTAATATTTTTAAAAAGGAGGTTGGGGAATAGTGTCTGTTTTAACTATATATAAGAAGTCAGGAGCTATGCGCTTGGCTCCGGATTCAATCAGGGGTTTAATCTTCGTTTCCTTTGCAAAACCAATAGGTGGGGAGAGACAAGAAAAGCTTCAAAAAGGAGAGAGAAGATATCTTTGGGATGAGAAAATAACAATATCTCTGAACAGAAACGAAGCTTCTATTCTTGGAGCATTTGCAAGAAGGATATTGGCTGGAGGGGAGATCAAGAAGCTGCCTATAGAAATAACTCATACTCCTGGAAAATTTGGAAGAAAGGGCGAAGATAAAACTCTGAAGATAGCAAAGGTTGATGATGGTTTCTCAATAGATATTATCTCCGGAAAGGAGAAAGTTTCGGTATACCCACTTGGATATTCTGACCTTTATCTTATAGATGTTTTTCTTTCAAGGTATATTCCAGAGATTCTTCCAAAGCCGACATTTTCACCTCCAGCCGAGGCTACAAAAACAAAAGCTGAGATTGAAGAAGTCGAGGAGGAGGCAGATATTTTCTGATTATAGATTTTATTTCTTATCTTATTGATGATACTATCTCGAGACTTCTACCTTCTTTTGTCTGGAGCACAATTGTGATACGACTGGAAGAAACTACTATAATAGCAAATTTTTAGAAATATTTCATTTGATTTTCAGGAGATTAAATTCGACGGAAATTTTGATACCTTGAATATATGGAGCAAGTTTATTTTGTTAGTGCGTTGTGGCTAGGTTTTGCCGTTTTGTCCGCAATTATTGCCTATCACCTTAAAGTCTCTATTGCGCTGGTTGAGATTTGTGTGGGAATGATTGCTGGAACAATCGCCAATAGATATTTTGGTGCTAATTCTCTTGGGAATAATCTTGAATGGGTTAAATTTCTTGCCTCTGCAGGTTCAGTTTTTCTTACCTTCCTTGCAGGATCGGAGTTGGATCCAAATATAATCAGAACGAAGTGGAAAGAGGTGCTAGTTGTAGGATTTACTGGATTTTTATCACCATTTTTGGGCTGTTCTGCTGTTGCTTATTTTTTGCTAAATTGGAGTTTTCAGGCAAGTCTGTTAGCGGGAGTTGCTCTTTCAACTACATCGATGGCAGTAGTATATGCGGTAATGCTTGAGACTGGCCTTAATAGAACAGAATTTGGGAAGGGCATACTCGGAGCGTGTTTTATTAATGATCTTGGAACTGTTGTTGCATTGGGTCTGCTTTTCTCTCCTTTCACTTATAAGACTCTGATTTTTATCGTTGTTTCTGCAATTGTGATATCTATTTTTCCTTTTTTAACTACATTTTTCACCAAGGTATATGGTAATAGAACAGCTGCGATTCGTGTCAAGTGGGTATCTTTTGTGTTGTTCGCACTTGGGGCATTAGCATTCTGGTCTGGAAGTGAAGCTGTTTTGCCAGCATACATAGCTGGAATGATTCTTGCAGAATTTGCTTCTCAAAATCATATGTGGATAAGACGCCTGAGAACTCTTACTGTTGGGTTCCTAACACCATTTTATTTTATCAGGGCCGGATCATTTGTTTCGATATCGGCACTGGCATCAGCCCCATTGACCTTTATAATTCTTTTTATGAGCAAAGTCGCAACAAAGATACTAGGATTACAGCCTGTTGTGGGATTGTTCAGAAAGGAATATTCAGAACGATGGTATTACACACTTTTGATGTCTACAGGTCTAACTTTTGGAACCATATCTGCCTTGTATGGTTTTACCCATGGTATAATAACAGAATCTCAGTATTCATTTCTGGTGGCTGCTGTTATTGCTAGTGCAGTGATTCCTACATTGGTCGCTAATTTTTCATTTCTACCAAAACATTTGTTGCCTGCTACCAAATATCAGGCGAGGATAAAGCCCGAGGGACCAGACGAGGAATAAAAATAATTTCAATTGAGTAAATGAACAATTTTTATGGAACTCCTTTCAATAGATTTATCTGGATTTTCCAATTCAATTTTATTTGGTTTGTTGATGTTAGTAAATCTTCATATTTCATTGGCAGTATCTTGAAGTTTGTATCTGGATATGAAATGATATGAGATGCGACCAAGGATTGGATTTGCTTAGCGGTTGAGGTCGAAAGTTTTTAGTATATCTTTTCACAGCCAGCATAACTTCTACTATGTATTTCAGTTGATTTTGTTATCCACTTGGTTTTTGAACCTTTTATGAGACAACTGGTTTCCAAAACTTCTAAAATCACTATATTATCTACAACTCTTGATATTTGTCGTGATTTTGATGTGTTCCATAAGAATTTATTCCTACTAAAAGCTGAATTTTGCGACAGAGCAAAAATTATTTTTTTTCAGCAAATATTTTTCCCCAAGACTAATGATATAGTGTATTACAAAGATAAAGGAGGAAAAGAAATGAAAGGATTGAAAATCTTTTTGATTGCTTTCGTTAGTGCAGTGGCTTGTGCAAAAAGCCTTCCAAAGTATCCTTATACATTTGACGCTCAGATTATTTCATCTCTTGATCCGGAGACTGTTCAGGTCAGAAGTTCTGGAACATGGGAGAACGGTGAAGGTGCTCTGCTTGAAGCAAAGATGAATGCAGTATGGGTGGTTATCCAGACTCTCGCTCAAACTGATCAGGAAAAACTTCTCGTTGAGAGAAATAAGGAGAGAGTATATTCAGATATAGATAGATTTGTTATGGTTCAGGGAAGTCCTTCAAGAAAGCAAACTCCAGAGGGAAAGATAAATATACAAATAACAGCCGTGGTGAGAAAAAAATTGCTTGAAGACTCTTTAGTTTCTGCAGGATACATACAGAAAAGAGAAGAGATAATAGAGGTGCTTGAAAATCCGTCAATTATTGTTATACCATCTGATGCTGTTAGGAACGCAGATTGGGCAGAGTTTGTTGCCAATGAGATAAATTCTTACCTCACAACAAGGAAATTTGAGGTTCTCAATCCAGATACCCTTGATAAGCTTTACGGTATGGCATCGCAGGTAGAGTCATTGGAAGGTCTTCCACAAGATCCTGTTGCTAAAATAGCTCTTTCTGTTGGTTCAGACATATATATAACTTTTGAGGGTAAGTTTGAGGAGAGGGAGGTTGGTAGAGATAAGACTGTCAAGGCGGTTGCATCGGTCAAAGCCTTTGAAACGACAACCGCGAGACTTATAGGTTCTTCCACTGGGTTTTCAAAAGAGCTTGTTGCCGGTCCAGGAAAAGATAGAGTCACTATGTCTGAAGCAGTCAGAGACGCGATTGATAAGGTTCTGACTCAAGTTATGGATTACTGGAAATCTGATATGAGAAAGGGCAAGCAGTTTTTAATAATGCTTTATGGTGATTTCTCAACATTAGAAAAGCAAAAAGACGCTGTTGATTCAATAAAAGAGATGTCTTCAGATTATAAAAGAGAAGTTTCAACGAAGAATCTTATGACTTTCAGAATTTGGTTCAAGGGTAAGTCTGATGAAGTTCTCTTTGAGCTCCAGGATAAAATGAGTAAAAGGGCATTGAAGATATCGCCAGTTGTTCAGAACAGAAAGATGCTTCAGATAAAAGTTGAACAATAATGAACATATTTGAAGCGAAGATTATAGATAAAAAAGAGGTTGCTCCTTCGACCTTTGTTTTCAATCTAGATTGTAAAATCGGCTATGAGCCAGGGCAGTTCGTTATGATAAGCTCTCCTTCTATACCATGGATAATACCAAAGCCATTTTCTATTCTTTCTTATGATGATCAAGATGGTTTGAGCATACTCTTTAAGGTCTATGGTTTATGGACAGAGAAATTTTCTGCTTTGAGTGTTGGTAGCACGGTCAATCTGGTTGGTCCTTGCGGTTCAGGTTTTATAACATCTTTGAAAAGGTATGGTTTTTCTGGAAATTTTTCAAGGATACTTTTTGTAGCGGGAGGAGTTGGTATAGCTTCTATTTTTTCGCTTTTCAAGCACTTTGATGGGGCAGAAAAGGTTCTTGTCTTTGGTGGGAGAACGGAGAAAGACCTGGTTTTACTTGAAAAAATTTCTTCTCTTGGAGTTCAGGTTCTTGTATCAACTGAGGATGGTTCAGCAGGATTCAAAGGTCGTGTTACAGATGTTATGCAAAAACTTGATATCGGTGATTTTGATGTTATACTCTGCTGTGGTCCAGTTCCTATGATGAAAGCTGTTTCTGATTTTGCTAAGATTTTGGATAAACCTCTGTTTTTAGCGATGGAAGAAAGAATGGCATGTGGCATAGGTATATGTTTTTCGTGCGCTGTGAAAACGAAAAACGGTGTGAAACTCTGCTGCCGGTATGGTCCAGTTTTCAGCAGTGACGAAATTGCATGGTAATGTCGTTCATCTTCTTACAATAATCTCGTAAGGGTTTGGCCAGATCCAGTTAATATCATTTACTAATGGAGAAGTCATTATTCTAACTATCTGTTTTCTCGCTCTTTCTATAGATTCCGGGGCGGATGATTTTCCAACTATTATTCTTGATTCTTTGGGTGGGATATTATCTCCTCCTAATCCTTTACCTACGATCTGATCTTCGTGGTCTTTAAGCTCGTAAGATATTTGCACTGTTACTGTCGCGGGAGATTGATTCTCTATCTCAACAGCCCATTCCCATATGTATCCCGGTTTTGGCATAATTTTTGCCACAGGTCTCCATCCAAAATTTTTTATGACTACGGGTTCGGTTTCTCTTTTTTCTATGCCGGAGGGAGTTTCTACAGTTTCTTCTTTTATATGAACTTCTTGAGTTTTTGTAGTTTTTCCCTCTTGTTCTACTTTGTTTGATTTAGAAAAAATATAAATTGCAAGCAAGATAAAAACCGCTATCGTTATAAAAGGCAGGTATCTCTTTATTTGCTTCATATATTTTTAAAGATATTATACTTTATATTTGGAAAAATTTGAACAGAATTCCTATGCTTTGCTGTACTTTTTTTAAATGATTTTTTCTCTGAGCTGATTTGTGGTATTGCTATGAGTGGATTTTCTGATAGAAGATTTTACTAAGGCAAATCCTAATGAAATTTAGAAAATAGTGGAACCATTGAAGGCACAAGATCCCTCACTCCATTGAAATTTTCAAGACCTACTATAACATCGTACTATTTTTAGAAGAAATTCTATTCCTCACTTGATTATGAAAAGAACAATTTCTTTACACTTTCTGATATTTTTATAAAATTCCTGCTATACTCGTATTACATTCATCACAAAACAAAAAAATCTATAAGCAAAAATGAGATATGAAACTTCTTTCAAAGAACTAATCTTGGGTGCAGAGGAAGAAATCCTCTCTCTTATCATAGGTCTTAATCTTAAAATCTTAGAAGTTAAAAATGTTGAATTCCCTCAGGTCAGAGAAAA
>CAZRNR010000038.1:0-21487 GCA_964601505.1 uncultured bacterium
TCTGCTACACGCGCAACATTTACTGCAGGTTCTATGCCGAGAACGGGAATGCCATGTTTATGATAATACTGGAGCAGATATCCATCATTGCTTGCGATCTCAACAACAAGGCTTTTTTCATTTAACTTACGTAATGAAATCATCCTCTCAGAAATTGAGCGAGCATTTTGTAAGACAGTATCGGAGAATGATGAAAAATATAAATATTGATGAAACAATTTTTCTGGAGGTACAGTTTCTGTGATTTGGACTAAACTGCAATGTGGACAGAAAACAAGATCTAATGGGTATTTTGATTCAGGTTTATTAAGTTCTTCTGCTGTAAGCAGAGCATTTGCAAGTGGCATTTTTCCGAGCGATAATATCGGCAAAAGATCGGCGCTTCCGCATATTCTACAAACTGGGTTCATTTTTTTTTATCTCCGAAAAAATCTTTATACCACTCAACTGTTTCGCGAATTCCAGATTCCAAATCAAACATGGGTTTCCATTTCAATAATTTACGGGCTTTTGACGCTGATAAATACTGGCTTTTAATTTCTCCTCTTGCATAATTCCTAATATCAGGTTCTATGTGTTCGCAGTTCATAATCTTCTGAATTATTTTTACTATTTCCATAACAGTTATTGGTTTTTCATTACTAAAGTTGAAAGCTTGTCCCTGAATTTCTTTGTCATCTAGTCTTTCGGCAACAAGGAGGTAAGCACTTACTACATCTTTCACATAGATATAATCTCTGACATATGTACCATCGCTACGGATGATGGGTCTTTCCCCCTTGATCAAGCTTCGGATAGTTCCAGGAACTATACGACTCCAATTTAGATCTCCTCCTCCATATACATTACCACACCGAGCAATTCCTATGGGAAGTCCATAGGTGTGAAAATAGGTATGTGCAATAAGGTCTGTGCAACTTTTTGAGACTTCATACGGATGCCGACCTTTGAGAGGCATATCTTCCGTGTAGGGTAGGTTGGATTGCTCGCCGTATGCTTTATCGCTGGAGGCAATAACTATGCGTTGAACTATATTCCTGTGAATCCGGCAGGCTTCAAGAAGGTTGTATGTGCCACGTATATTTGATTCGAAAGTCTGCAGGGGAAATCTATAAGCAACTTCCACAAGCGTTTGAGCCCCAAGATGAAACACGGTGTCTGGCTCATGTTCATTAATGGCCCGTTCAAGGGTCCAAAAATCTTCCAAATTCCCGTTCACAACGCTGATTTTATTTATAGTCCCGCTACGATAAAGCTCAGATTGCGGATCTATGTCTCTTACCAATGCTACAACATGAGAACCTTTCAAAACAAGTTCTTTTACTAACCAAGAACCTATAAGACCTGTGGCTCCGGTGACAAGTACTTTACGGTCTTTCCAGAAATCGTTCATTTGTCCCATATCTTCCACGGTGAATTACCACTTTCCCAGAGGCTTTGTAATAAGCGCATATCCCTTATGGTATCCATGCACTGCCAAAAGCCTTCATGTCGGTATGCAGCTAACTGTCCATCGTCTGCTAGTCTTTCAAGCACATGAGCTTCCAAGCTCGTGTTATCTCCTTTTATGTATTCAAATACTTTCGGCTCAAATACCATAAATCCTCCATTTATCCAACCTTCACCAATTTGAGGTTTTTCAATAAATTTAGCAACAATATCTCCATCAAACTCAATTCCTCCAAATCTAGATGGTGGTCGGACTGCAGTTATTGTAGCAATACGTCCGTGTTTCCGATGGAAACGAAGCAGTTCGTGTAAATTCACATCACTTACTCCATCACCGTAAGTAATCATGAAAGTCTCATTTTTCAACCATGATTCTAATCTCTTGACACGTCCTCCTGTAAGAGTATTTAATCCTGTGTCAATAAGATGAACTATCCATTTTTCCCGATCCTTATGATGCACTTGAACACTGCCTGTGGCAAGATCGATTGTCATATCGGAATTCAGATGATAGTAATCAAGGAAGTAGCGTTTAATAACTTCTCCCTTGTATCCAAGTGCGATGAAAAACTCATTGAACCCATAGTGGGAGTAGTATTTCATGATATGCCACAATATTGGTCTTCCTCCTATTTCAACCATAGGTTTGGGAATTCTATCTGTTTCCTCCGCCAGACGTGTCCCAAAACCTCCAGCAAGTATGACAACCTTCATGATAATTTTTCTATTCTCCAATCCAATTTTGGGCGAACAGGTCCAGGAATTGGTCCAGCATAATTATGTCTAATATCATCTAATGTTTCTTCTATCGGATCTTTAACACTTATTGATAAGGCATCTTTTTCGTAAAAACTAACATGGGTTCCTGAATGGGTGAAAGTTAGGGCCAGACCAATGAAGTAAATACCGTTGTTGAGAAAGTATCCGGGAATAACACACTCTGCTTCGTATATCCCGGGTTCTCTACCAGACGAGTTGATGAAATTACCTCCAGATGCTACGAAAACATATTCTCCGCGTCCATCAAAAAAGTGGAAATTCGGATAAGGTTCTCTTGGAACCTTTTCATGAAGCTCATATCGCATTTTCACTTTAAATGGCTGACGAATATCTATCTCGTAAACGGCGTTCCCATTCATGTCTTCTACGCGGGCTTCAAGTAGTGTTGCAAGATGGTCCCCTATTCTGCGGTTGACCTTTGTAAAATCTGCTATGTGAGGAGCATGGCGACCACGATTATAGTATTTGACTACCACTTCGGAAGCTGGACCATCAGCGACTATTTTCCCTTCTTCAAGTAGTATTGCTCTTGGACAGAGGGAAGTAATCATGCCCATGTTATGGCTTACAAATAAAACAGTTCTTCCTTCTTTTGAGACTTCCCCCATCTTTCCCAAGCATTTTTTCTGGAAGGCAGCATCTCCAACTGCCAGCACTTCATCAACAAGTAAGATATCAGGTTCAAGGTGAGCTGCGACCGAAAAAGCTAGGCGAATATACATCCCACTTGAATAAAATTTTACAGGTGTGTCTATAAACTTTTCAATCTCAGCAAAAGCTACAATTTCGTTAAATTTTTTATCGATTTCCTTTTTCTTCATTCCAAGGATGGCACCATTCAGATATATGTTCTCCCTCCCTGTCAGTTCTGGGTGAAATCCGGTTCCAACTTCAAGTAGGCTTCCAACACGGCCGTATACCTCGGCTCTTCCTTCGGTTGGTTTTGTGATACGAGAGAGGATTTTGAGAAGTGTTGATTTCCCCGCACCATTTCTCCCGATAATTCCAATAACTTCTCCCTGCTTTACCTCAAATGAAACATTTTTTAATGCCCAAATGTAGTTATCTTTAGATTTCTCGTTATTATCAGATTTTTTTAATGCTGAACGAATAATTCGGAAAGGACTAGATAGAACATCGCTCAAGGTGTCACGAAGATTTTTATAAGTTTTCCTTTCGCCAATGCGGTAAAGCTTGCTAAGATTTTCAACACGGATTGCAATGTCGCTCATTTTTCTTATGACCCCATTTCATCAGCAATTGTTTGTTCTTTGTAGTTGAACCAGATCATACCGCTGATAAACAGCAGTATAGCAATCAACGATGAAACAAGAATCATAGTGGATGGACCTTTGCCAATTCCAAATAATGCCCAGCGGAATCCTTCAACCACTCCAGTCATTGGATTGATTCCATACAGAATTTGCCATTTTTCAGGCACAATGGAGCTTGGATAAACTACAGGAGTCAAGAACAGCCATAGTTGATTGACAAAAGGTAGCACATATACTATATCTCTGTATTCCACAACAAGAGCAGATAACCAGAGTCCAACACCTAAAGCAGTTGCAATCAGGAGTAATATGAAAATTGGAAAAAATATGATATTTGCCGACGGAGGAAAACCGTAAGCAAGCATTAAAAATGCAAGTAAGACAGAGGCTATAAGGAAATCGACAACGGCTGCTAAAGTAGTTGCCAGAGGAGCTATGATTCTTGGAAAATAAACCTTAGTGATAAGCCTTTGATTCCTGAGTAGGCTGTTGGTAGAATCCGATAATGTTCTGGAGAATAATTGCCAAGGCAGGAGACCAGTATATGCAAAAAGAGCATATGGAATTCCTTCTGAGGGTATTTTGGCGAGTTTACCAAAGAACAGGGTAAAGACTATCATCATAACCAAAGGTTGTAGAACTGCCCAAGCTACACCAATCGTTGTCTGCTTATACCGTACTATAATATCCCTCCATGTTAAAAAATAAAGCAGTTCTCGATAATCCCAGATCTCACGTATGTTGATCCACCCTAATCCTTTTTTGGCACTGATGATAGTAATTTGTTTCTCTTGACGTTCCCAAGTATCATCTGTCTTTGAGAAATCATCCATATACTATCCTTATTAATTTAAATTTATTGAATTACTGACATTAAATATTACTTATTCCATCACTTAAAGTGAAAATGACAAAGATTTTTATGCTCTGTGGTTTATCACAGAAATGTTCAGATGTTTATGATTAAATATTCCCAGATAATTCATTTCCCTGCTAAACGAGCTGTTTAACAATTAACTGACTGAAATTCAATATTATTTTTATCTTGATTTTGGAAGCTCAAAAACATTAAAATAAATGCAATTTGGATTTAACATTGAAAAGTAATTTTGAACTGCTATGTCCAAAAACTCCTTTTTCAGGAAAACATCCTTGACTTAACACAAGCATATACCTTAATTCATCATACCAGAAAATAGGTTTATTATCCATACCTTAAACACCATCTCAGACCTTATGTTCTCAAACTTCATATTGCTCAAATACTCACCAAACCATTTCTTAAACACAGAGAAAAAATATTCTATCAGTAGTGTTCTTGGGCGGAGCAATTTTGAACTCGTTTTCTTAAATCTATTACTGCTGTATAAATTCTCCTTAAAAGATTCTTATATGACTAAAGATATTCAAGAAAGATCATTTAAGATTATCCAGCTAATCTTCTTTATTTTGGGCATTTCCGCCGTTATTATTTCCATATTGGCTGACTATTTTGGCTTGGGAAGAGGTGGTTTTGGCAGAAGTCAGCTGGTTTTATTACTTTTAGGGCTGATCTTTATTTTATTTGGTATAACCCTGTACTTTCGTATCTTTCAAATCTGGTTTCTCAAGTTAGTATATTCAAGACTTTTTCTTTCCTTTTTGTTGTTCCTGATTGTTTTCTTGATGCTGGAAATGGTCCTGAGATTTTCTAGAAAAGAGAAGTCAGATACTCCAGAGTCTCGTGAGTTCTTTTATCTATGGTATATGATGAAAGATTAGGAAATCTAATTCCTCCCTATGGTGGAGGTCATGATAGGAATGGATTTCGCAATGATTTTGTTCCTGATAAGGCTGATATTGTTGCAATCGGAGACTCGCAGACATATGGACTTAATGCAACTCGTGGGGATTCTTGGCCAAAGGCTCTCGAGAGAATTTCTGGTCTGAAAACCTATAATATGGGACTTGGTGGATATGGTCCAGTTCAATACAATGAACTTGTTGATGACGCTCTTAAACTCTCTCCAAAAATCATCGTGGTTGGACTTTATTTTGGAAATGATATTTATGACGCCTATAGAATGGTTTATACTAACCAAAGATATGCATCTTATAGAAATCCTAAAGCTGGTGATGAACTATTGGTAGATAATATTGCCCATGAATATCAAAAATTCGGATATGGTTTGAACTATACATGGAAAGATTGGTTGTTAAGTAATTCAGCTGTTTTTAGTTTTATAAATCACCGTATGGTTCATCTTTTTAAAAGATTTGGTTTAATTCCAGTTGATGAGTCTTTTCACCGAGCTAAGTTATGGGCGGAAACACATCCTGAATATGGACTTGTGTATGATGATGGAAATGTTCAGAGAGTATTTACACCAGCTTACCGCCTTTTGGCTTTGAATCTTAACGATCCTCGGATCGCTGAGGGGATGAGAATTACTAAAGATATGATGCTGAGAATGCAAGATAAAGTTAGGAGAAAAGGAGTTTTTCTGATTATCCTTTTAATTCCAACAAAGGAACTTGTGTATGTGGATGATGTCCCACCTGAACGTATGAATAAGAGCTTTAAGCTACTTGTTGAGATGGAAGAAAAAGCTCGTGAGCAAATAATACAGTTTTGCGATGAAAATGATATATATTGGATAGATGCATTGCCTGGTTTGAAAATCAATCGTCGCAAAAGTATTTACTTGACAAATGTAGATGGTCATCCAACATCTGAAGGATACTTCGTTATTGCAAAAATTGTATATGATAAACTTGTTGAACTTGGAATTATAGAGAAATAATTTTTTTTCCTCCACATATATTTACAAACTTACAATGGTGATCTATGGAAAACTATAGACATAACTTTTTGGAAAGTTATTTTTTGCGCTATAAAAATTTTAGCTTAAAATCATAGGGAGGTTTGAATATGGCAAAGGTTACATTATCTTTGATAAAGGCAGATGTTGGTTCGGTAGCTGGGCACACTACACCGCATCCGAGAATGTTTCAAGCAGTCAAAAGTGTTCTTGGTGGTGGAGTAAAATCTGGAATCATAAACGATTTTATGACTGCAAGATGTGGAGACGATATTTCACTGATAATGACACATGAGAAAGGTGAAAATAATCCATCAGTTCACAAATTAGCGTGGGACTCTTTTATGGAAGCAGCGGAGGAAGCAAAAAAAATGCACCTTTATGGAGCAGGGCAAGATCTTTTAGCAGAAGCATTTTCTGGAAATGTCAGGGGACTTGGACCAGGAGCTGCAGAAATGACATTTGAAGAGAGAAAATCTGAACCTGTGATAGCCCTACTTGCAGATAAAACAGAACCATCTGCTTTCAATCTACCTCTTTCAAGAATATTCGCTGACCCATTTACAACAACAGGTTTAATAATAGACAAAAGAATGCACGATGGTTTTATTTTTGAAGTCGTTGATGTCAAAGCTCACAAAAAGATTAGGATTTCAACTCCTGAAGGATTGCACGACCTTCTAGCTTTTATCGGGGATATAACAAGATATGCTATAAAAAGAATATGGTCAAAAGATAAATCAATAGGAATAGCTGCAACTGTATCAACAGAGAAACTCTCACTTATAGCAGGTAAATATGTCGGGAAGGATGATCCCGTTGCTCTTATAAGATCTCAATCTGGATTGCCAGCAGCTGGAGAAATACTTCAACCTTTTGCCTTCCCTGCAATGGTATCAGGATGGATGCGTGGTTCTCATTGGGGACCTTTCTACCCATCTTCTCAAGATGATTCAAATCCTACATTTTTCGATGGCCCCCCAAGAATAGTTGCCCTGGGTTTCCACATAAAAGACGGAGCAATACAAGGTTTAGAGGAAAAGTCTGAACCCGGAAACCATATCCCTGTAGACTACTTCAAAGATTCATCCTGGGATTATGTCAGAAGACAAGCCATGGAGTATGCAGTTTATATAAGAAGACATGGACCGTTTATGCCAGCGATACTACCACCAGAAGAACTCGAATATACCACACTTCCAGAGATACAGAAGAAACTTCAAGGCAACTGGGAAGAAGCTGATTGATCTTTGTTTAAGTTTTATTCTCTTTTTCTTTTGCAGAGTTATAGAAAGGTCTTTAAGGGAGCTATGAAATCTCAATGCAATGAAACATTCGATAAAATCGGAATATAGAATATTAGAGTTTATGCTTTAAGTTTAATGTGGAATATGTTTTGTTTTGTGGGTGTAATAAAGCTTTTTCTCCATACATGATTGAATGCAGAGGAATATAAGAGTGCTTTTTGTAGTTCTTGATCTGCTTTCAAATATCAAGAGCTGTTGCATATAGAGCATTTTTAATTATAAATTCTCTTCTCGGTTCAACTTTCTCCCCCATAAGAGTTTGGAATAATTCTTCAGCTTTCTGAGCATCCTTTACTGTGACCAACTTCAGAACACGTGTTGATGGATTAAGTGTTGTCATCCAGAGTTGTTCTGGTGTCATTTCCCCAAGACCTTTGAACCTCTGTATTGTTATCCCCTCTTTCCCTTTTTCTTCTATTTTCTCTAATTCATCACTGTTTTGTGATTTGATAATAGATTTTGCTAAATTCTCATCTTTCCCCAATTTTCTCAAGCCTCTTTTTACTATGTACTCTTTGAGTTCTGCATCATCTTTTATGTATATGTCCTGGTCCTTTTCCCTTACTCTATAAAGCGGTGGTTGAGCTATATAAATTTTACCAGCCTCGATAAGTGGAGACATATATCTCCAGAAGAAAGTCATGATCAGAGTTCTTATATGTGAGCCATCAATATCTGCATCAGATAGTATGATTATTTTACTATACCTTGAATTTTCTGGTTTGCATTCTTTTCCTATACCGCAGCCTATTGCAGATATTATTGCCTGTATCTCCTCATGCTTTAGCATTTTCAAAACAGAAGCCTTTTCAACATTCAAAATTTTACCCTTGAGCGGTAGTATGGCTTGAAACTTTCTGTCCCTGGCTTGTTTAGCGCTACCTCCTGCACTTTCTCCCTCAACTAAAAATAATTCAGTTTTATCTGGATCTCTTTCTTGGCAGTCTGATAGCTTTCCAGGAAGAACTATCTCATCTTTAGCTTTCTTCCTTACAAGTTCTTTTGCTTTCTTTTCCGCTTCTTTCTCAAGGTGTGTTTGCCAAACTCTTTTTATTATTGTCTCAACGATCTTTGGATTGTCTTCAAAGAACTTGGTAAGAATGTCGTAAGCCGTTGATTCAACAATATTTTTGACTTTTGTGTTTCCAAGTTTAGATTTGGTCTGTCCCTCAAACTGTGGGTCTGATATGAAAATAGAGATCGCACAGACAAGACCGTCTCTTATATCTTCTCCGGAAAAGCTTATATCTTTTTTCAGAACCTTTGGAGCAAATTGATTTAGTGCTTTTGTAAGAGCTGTTTTGAATCCAGTTTCATGTGTCCCGCCTTCAATGGTTCTTATGGTATTTACAAAAGAATAAAATATCTCCTCCGGCTCCTCTCTGTAAATCATTGCTGCCTCAAGTTTCACATCTTCTTTCTCCCCCTTGATCAGTATGGGTTTTCTGAATAGAACATTTGAGTTCGCAGATAGCTCCTTTACAAGACCTTCAAGACCTTCGTCAGATTGGAACACTTCTTTTTGGTCAGTTCTTTTATCTGTAAGGGTTATCTTAAGTTTAGGTATTAGGAACGATATCTCCTTTAGTCTGTTTTTTACCGTTTCATATGAGAATTCAACTGTCTCGAAAATCTGCGGATCGGGCTTAAATCTAACACGAGTTCCTGTCTCCTCTATTCCAGAATCTTTAAGTATCTTCATTTGTCCAAGCGGTTTACCCTTTGAAAACTTTTGGTAAGCTAATTTACCATCTCTCTTGACCCAGACTTCGAGTTTTTCTGAAAGAGCATTTACTACTGAAGCTCCAACACCATGAAGACCCCCTGATACTTTGTATATACCTTTTTCGAACTTACCTCCAGCGTGTAGTTTTGTGAAAACAACCTCAAGAGCTGGTGTCCCAGTTTCAGGATGAATATCTATTGGGACCCCTCTCCCATTATCTTCTACTTCACAAGAACCGTCTTCAAACAATCTGACATGAATTCTATCACAGTATCCTGCCATTGCTTCATCTACGGAGTTATCTACTATTTCCCAGATGAGATGGTGAAGACCTTGAGCCCCAGTGGATCCAATATACATTGCAGGCCTTTTCCTGACCGCTTCAAGATCCTTTAGAATTTTTATCTGCTCTGCTGTGTACTGGTTATCCTTATTATTGTTGGTTTTATTGTCTTTATCCTTCTCCTCTATTTCATCTATTTCCATCCATTCTTCTGTTTTTCCGTTTCCCATGGCTTTTATCTATTATTTACCAAATGTAAAAATAAAATAATGGCAATAAGTATATAAATATTAGGTATAATACTTTAAGTTATAAATTTTCATAGGTCAAAGTTTGTTTTTCAGTTTTTTAACCATTGCCGAATATTTGGATCAACTAATATTTTTTCAGGCTGATGAAAAAATTCATTAATTTAAATCAATTAAGCTTTACCATGATTGAACCGGATTATCTATTTTACTCTCTCCCCCGGAAAGCTTTTGGAGGAAGAAAGGATTATTTTACCGCTACAAGGAAAGTCGTTTTACCTGCAAGACATCTTACTAAATCTGTTCTTCTAAAACCGAAAGATTTGACATAGCTTTTTATTTCGCTTTCTTTCCATCTTTTTCCGGTGTAGCTTGTCAGAAGGTCAAGAATACTTTCTTCAATTGGACCTTTCGTTCCAGAATCATCGACTATTGATTCCCATATAACTGCATATCCTCCCGAGTTAAGTAGATTAAAAGACTTACCGAGAAATTCATTTCCGAATTCGTTTAAGGATCTCAAAGACAGTTTTTTAGTTAAAAATATAAGGTCGTAGCCTTTTTCTTCATCTCCCCATTTGTCCTCTGAAGGAACGCCTTTGTGCCCTTTTATGCTTGCTATGCTTGTTTGAGGAATTTTATATTTTAAGATGAGATTTGGAACAAGTTTTATCAAGTGGGGATAGCATCCTATGTTTATTTGAACATCTGGGAATGCTTTTTGAATATTTCTTGCAAAGGATATGCCCATAGAACCGACCATAATTCTCTTTATGTTTTCAAACTTGAATTTTCTCATAAGTTCTTTGGTTGCTGTGTGGAGAAAGGAATTCACGCTGTAAAGTAATTCTGCGTATTCTCCTTCAAGATTGTATATGTCAAGGTTTTCGGATGGTTTGCCTTCTTTTATTATTTTTGGAAGTTGACTGAGTCCCTTCATTTGAGCCCAAATGAAGCCTATATTATTGGGAAAACTCTTCACTCTATAGAATGATTTACCACTTTTTATTCTTTTTTCAGCTATACCAAAGTAGGCAAGTGCATCAAGTAAAGCCTCAAGACGATTCTCGTCTAATCCCAATTTTTCCTTTATTTCATCCCATGGTTTCCAGTTATCAAGAATTTTTAGGATTCCAAGCTCATTTGCTGCACCAATAGTGGAGAATCTTATCACATCTGAGTTAAAGTCGTAGAGTTTTTTATATGAGAAGTAGGATTCTAAGTTTTTCTTAAAATTTTTCGGGTTTTTTATAGCTATGTAGATTATTGGGAAAAAATCTTTTACCAATTTCCCAAGCAATCCTCCTTTTTCTGCTTGGGATTCTAAAAATCCCAGAATTTTCTTCTGTATCATTATCTTGGCTGTTGTTTTTGTTGTTTGTTATCGATTTCTCTTTGTCTTAATATCGTTTTTATTCTCGCTATTTCTTTTTTTAAAGCTCTTATTTTTGCAGGATTAGTTTTTCCTTCTATTTTTGTTAATGCTTTCCATCCAAAAATTTCTTTTTGCAGTTCCATTATTCTTTTCTGCAGCTCTTCGTTGCCAAGTTCCCTCAAGGTTTTCATAAGTTCTTCTCTTTTCCCCATGGTTTTTATATTTTATCAATTGTTTGTGAAGAATCATTTTTTGCATTTTATTTTTTCGCGTTTTATTTTGGGATTTTTATTTTTTTAATTTTGGCTTTTTGTTCAGCTGTGCGTTAATAATATTTATTTGCGCCTGTAGTTCAGAGGAAGAACGCCGGATTGCGGATCCGGAGGTCGTGGGTTCAAGTCCCACCAGGCGCATTCTATCTTCCCTTTGTTCTACATAATAACAGGTAAAGGTGGTGTTGGAAAATCTACTTGCTCAGTTCTTCTTGCAAATTACCTTTCTTCTAAAGGAAGTACAGTCCTTTATTACTGCACCGTTTCTCCAGTTTATAGATTTGTGGATCAAAAAGTCAAAATGTATTTTTTGGATGTAGAGACTGAAGCTCGCGAATATCTTAAGATCAAACTCCCATTTTTTCTTTGGTATCCTCTATCAAAATCTTCAATATTCCGTGTTTTTTCAAAACTTATTCCGGGTTTCTACGAACTGATAATTCTTGGTAAGATGTGGTATGACTTTTATACAAACAAATATGATTTTTACGTTTTTGATGCTCTTCCTACAGGACAAATTTTGTCTATGCTGAAGATACCAGAAGCTGGTTTGAAATCGGGAGCTGGAGGACTTGTAAAATCTGATTTTGAGAAAATGTATGAATTTGTCAAAAATGTAAAAATAGTCCTTGTTTCATTACCTGAACATGTTGTTCACGATGAGTCAGGAGAATTTGTAAAATCAGCGAGAGAATATAATCTGAATTTTGATACGGTCTTTTTAAACAAGTTTTACTATAACAACTTAGATGAAAAAGATCTTAAATGGTTAGAAACTATGCTTGTTGAAGGTAAATTGACGAGAAAGGAAAAGAAAGAAATGAAAGCTATTTTATCATTTGAAAGATTTTTTGCCTCAAATTCTCAGATGTTTTATAATTCTTTTTTGAGTTTTGGTTTGAATGTTTTAAAGATACCTTTCTCTTTTTCAGAGATGAACAAAGAATTTTTTGAGCAAGGATTCTCTCTTTTTAAGAACTTTCTGTGAAATTCCGTAAAGAAAAACAAATTTGAAAATAAAGAAACGCTCAAATATTTTGTAAAGTTTTAAGTTAAAATAAAAGGGAGGTACCATAAGATATGAGAACAAAAAAATTATTGTATTATTACAGTTTGCTTCTTGCGGTTGCTGGTCTTGTTTTTGTTTATTGTGAGAAGAAGCCAGAGAAGGAGCTTCAAGATGCTCAGAGCACATTGAATGAGCTTGAGGAGCTTGGGGCACCTCAGTATGCTCCAGATGAGTGGCAGTCTCTAAAATCAAAATTAGATGACGCTCGGGTGAGAATAGAAAGAAGAAAGTATAAGGAAGCCAGGGAAATACTTACCTCTATAATATCTGCAGCTCCTGCGGTAAAACAGAAGGTAGAAGAGAAGAAAGCAGAAGAACAACAGAAGGAACAACAAGAAGTTCCATCACCTGAAGCAGCTACAGAGCCTGCTCAACCATCTCAATGAAAAATAAAGGGCGAAGGGAAGCGAAATTTCTCATTCACCTTCGCCCCTTATTCTCTATCTATATTGAATATTTAATAATCAAACATAAAAGGTATAAATTAAAACTATATTAAAACTATGAGGAAAATTACTCGGATTGGCCTTATTGCTTTAGTCTTAGCTATAAGCTGTGGTAAGGATGATAAAACACAAAATTTAGATATGCCTTTTGAATTTATTGTGAATCCCGGAACAGACAAAGAGCAAAGGATAAACATAAAGAATCAAGAAGCTCCTTTAGGAAAGAAAATGTATATAAAATATAATGGTAAAAATAAAAATTGCTCGGATTGCCTATTTGAATGGAAAAAAGAAGATTTTGTTTTGGGGACCGGTTCAGGTCTTAATATCGTGTTCTGTTCCGTTGAGAAACAGAACATTATCTTTAGAGTTATAGGACCCGATGGAAATGAAATTGAAAATATTAGTATTGGAATATCTGTTTCACCCTCTGAAACTAGAAGAACTGATGAAATCCAAAGATCTTTAGATATCTTCAAGAATGATGTTATTGTTATAGGTGTAGATCGTTCTCAAGATAGAGAATCTCTCCAGAAGATATCATCTGCCTTGTTAGCTTTGCAGACATATGTGGATAAAGAAAATTCATGTGATGCGGAAGTTGTATATGCTTTGACTATCGGAAAAATAATATTGATACTTTCGGAGCTTCAAAACCTTGTTGTGGAATATTTTACCGGAACACTAAAGAAAGAAGACATACTACTGATATTAGACAAGGGAGTTAAACCAGCAAAGGCAGACCTTGAAGCTGTCTTAAACTCTGGTTCTCTCCCAAGGGATTTTTCTTTCAGGGTCAAGAACCTCCAAATCTACGTAATAAGAGATTTTCCAGAGACAGAAATCTCAGAAAAGCTATACATAAATTTAAGTGGAGAACACGATATAACTGATTTTTATTTCCTTATTTCATTTGTTGAATTTATTTCTGGTTTTTTTGATCTAGTGCTTTCTTATAATCTTGCTATTGATTTTCTTTTGGATATACCGCCCAAGGTTTCTCAGAAGATAAATCAGAATATTCCACTCAATCGTGCCCTTACTGAAGAATTTATAGGATACCTTATTTCAAATCCTGCTTTTCTTGGACTCTCTGTAGATGCTTACTATAGGCTAAAAGATGCCCAATCCTCTTTTTACAATGCTTTTAAAGCTCTACAGAGAATGTTTGATTCTCTCCGCGAGGAAACTGATGATCAGGCAGACGATATCATAAGGTATTGGGATTGCGGAAAAGATAAAGTTTGTCCAGGTGACAGAGAGGACGAATACGCAGATATAAATGGGAATGGCAAGAGAGATGATAATGAACCATATCTTGATCTCAATAGAAATGGTCAGTGGAATCCTGCCTATTCTCAACCAGATGAAGGTGAAGGAAATAAAAAATATGATATTGGAGAAATAATAGGGACAGAAAAGTTCAAATTTACTGGGAACGACGATGGAATATTTCTTAACCTTTCTGGGCAGGTTGGCAATGCAATATATCAGGCGATCTTTCAAAATAAAGTTTTTGATATAGTAGCACAAAATTTTATTGGGGGCATCCTTGACATAGGAAAGATCATAGGACAATCTAATGAAAGTTTGAGAGATTTATTATGTTCGCTTGGAATTTCTTTCCCAGAAGTGCGTATTTGGGAATTCTTTGTCTCTCCATCTTCTATGAGAGATATGCTTCCTCGTTGGGATCCAGAAAAGAAAAGTATTATAATCCAAAGAGATACAGAAGCTTTTCTGGATACAGGACTTGACCGAAAGTTTTCTTGGGATTATCCCGGATATCATCCTCTTTCTAATCCTGATCCAGAGAGAGATGATGTCGGTTTTTCTAATGAATCAGATGGATTTGATACGGACGATGATGGGAAATGTGCAAATGAAGAAGCCTATACTGCTTGGAAGAGAAAAAATAATGGCGAAGAACCTCGGGATCAGCGAGATTGTATTAATTTTATAAACTCGGGTATAGATAACTTTGATCTTGGAACAGAAGGGAATCTTCTTTTTGACTGGAAAGATAGAAATAATAACAAAGTTCCTGATAAAGGAGACATTACAGAGCCCTGGGATGATGACGGAGGAATTTTAAATGGTCAAGGAAGTGATTGTGGAGATGTTAAGGTTAGAGGGAATAACAAATTTGATGTTTGCGATTCAGATCATTACTGGCCAGATGGTAAGGTGGATCCTAAAAATTCTGTGGGACCTGGAGGTTTGATTTGTAGGACTGGAGTTTACGGGGGTGATGGGAACAATGAGGTTATAGATCTTCTCTATTTCCTTTTCCCTGACCCTACATTTTCTGGTGTTTTAAGGCTTTATAAGGGGGAGAGCGGAGTCGTTAAGAACAAGGAAGGAAAAGTTCTTACAGACAACGCTCTTTTGCACAGAACTATTTGGAAAGGGCTTGCAACCATTGGTATAGTGGAAAATTATCCGTATAGATGAAATTTTTGCTTAAACTTTCAGTTTTTTTGACTTATATATATTTTTTATAATGTTTTGTAGATCATTATCAGCAAGAGCGTTTCTGGTTTTCATTTTTGTATCTTCTTTTGTTCTGGCTTGTAGCGGGAATGAGAAGAACCAATCGCAAACCGGGTCATTATTTGTGAAATTATCTCCAAAAGAGGGAGTTTATCCCCAGTATTCTACATTTTATATTACTGTTGAGGTAAATAAGAATGCAGATTTGTGCTATACCATAAGGGAAAAGGATAATCCAAAACCTTGTGAAAGAGAATTTGTATTTAAAACTAAAGCAGAAGCAGGTAAGCCCTTGACAATCCCTGTTATTCCTGAATTCAATGAAGGTGCTACTTCTGGAGTATTTCCTTTGAAAATTTTTGCAAAATCAAAGGATAATGAGGAGGTTATAGTAGTTGCTAGGTATGAGATAATTCTTTCTCCATTTGTAAATATAACACCGCCGGGGGGATATTATCAGAAAGACATTACCGTTGCAATTGGATGTAATAAACCGTGTTATCTTTATTATTCTACAGATGGTTCTGAACCAAAGGACAAAGCTGAAGATGGATTTATACTAAATGTACAAAATGACATTGTTTTGCAGGTTTATGCAGAAGATAAATCTATAGGGATAAAGTCTGATTTGATAAAACAAGAATACTATATAGATAAAAATCCTCCAAATACAAATATTTTGGGAATTGAGAACTGTAGTTGCATATCTGGATGTGATAAAGAACCGAAAGAAGTCGTTAGGTGTAGCAAGGCGGTAACGGTTAGTCTTGTGACTGTTGATGATAAAGCTCCTCAGTCAGAGATTTTCTGGTCAGTTGATGGAGCTGATCCTCATGATGATGTTGCTTCGTTTGTAGAATCAGGTGGTAATACCTACAGAGCTAAAGATTCAGCAGATATACCTATAAGAGATCACACCATAATAAAATTTTTCTCAAAAGATATAGCTGGCAATAAGGAGCCTGTAAAAACTGTTATAGTCCTTATAGGTGATAAGCCATTTGCTTATTCGGTTCCACAGGGGGGAGTTTTCGGAAGAGACAGTATTCCGTTGAAGGTGAAAATATACTCAATACCGCAAGATGCTTTGATAAGCTATCAAGTTAGTTTCCCAGATGCATCCACAGATTTTTCAAATTCTTGTCAATCTCCATGTGAAATAACTCTTGATAGGGAAGGTAAAAATATTGTTCTTTTTAGAGCTTTCAAGGGCGGTCTTTATGATTCTCAAAGAAGGGCAGATTTCATAATAGACTTAAGTCCGCCACAGGTTTCTTTGGAACCTACTAGTTGTTTCTCTGACTCAGGTCCTATTTCCGGAACAATAAAATCAAACGAAGAAAAAGTTAAAGTTTTTTGGCTCATATGTGATAAAGAGATCCCGGGATGTTCTATGGAAACTTGTTCACCAACATCTCCTGATATTCTTTCGGGAACTGCTCCTGTTACCAACATAGTCATAGATATACCATCTTATGTATTTTATTGTGGTATAGATCTGGCGGGCAACAAAACAGATGTGAAAAAAGCCGATTGTGAAGTATCTGGAAGATATATAGAAACATTCATAAATCAGGATAACATGGATGAGTCTGAAACTGATGCATCATGGGGAGGAGGAAAACTTATTATAAAGAGAGATTCAGTTGTGGAGGAAGGGAGTGCAGATACCCAGGGGACAGGCACTGTTGATATAGATGTATATGGTAAGATAGCTGTGATAGTTGATCGGGGAGCAGGTGTCAAACTCATAGATTTGTCTTCTCCAGCTGCTCCAGGAATAATATCACAAATTCAGGATACCCAAGCAAGGTCAGCTAAGGTTTGGAATGATATAGTTTTTGTTCTTACTAACTCCGATCTTAACGCATACGATATTTCAAATCCTCGTTCTCCGAAAAAAATTGGTGGAGTTTCTCTTACTGAACTTTCTATTCCTCAAAATCAGGCTAACCAGATAAAGGTTTGGGGTAGATATGTTGTTGTCTCTGCTGGAAATCAGGTTTCTGTTTTGGTTCGCGTATCTCATAATCAAACGACGGCAACAAGGACTGTTTCCTTTCAAAGAATAGGAGGAATAAATGCATCTGGCGGTGGAGCAGCTTCCAATCAGATAGATATTTTTGGGAACATAGTCGCTGTTGCTGAAGGTTCAGGAGGTTTAAGATTAATTTCCATAGAAAGACCATCTACTCCGCAGGGTATTACATCACATTCAAGTTTCCTTTCATCTGGTGAAACTGCTTCTTCTGTCAAAATCTTCTTCCCTTATGTTGCTATTGGAACAAATAATGGAAATATCTATCTTATGAGTATATCTGAACCATCAAAGGTTAAAAATATTTCATCAATTCTACTTAGCTCTGGCATAATTATAAATCATATTGAGCATGTTGGAAGATTCCTTTTTGTTGCAGATAATCAAGGAATAAAAATAATAGATGTCGGGGATGTCTCCAATCCTTATGTGGTATATCAAAATAACAGAGGACCTTCTACTTATGTGTATCATTACGGTGATAGACTTCTTGTTGGTGATGGTAATTCTGGTCTTTTCGTTTTCAAAGTTTTTGAACCTTTTGCAAAACCTTATGAAACTTCTGTTTTTGATAATTCTGTCCGAAGAATTTCTCTTGATGGTATTGTCTCAGGTACAAGCAAATCAGATAAAATCACTCTTTTTGATTCATTAGATCCATTCAATCCCAAAGAGATAACATCAGTTCCTTCTTCAGATGCATATTCTTATCTTATCTGGGGTGATAAAATTCTGATTGGTGAGGGAGATAAACTTAATATATACAAACTTTTACCGTTCTCATCTGTTAATCTTCTGAAACAGCTTGATTTTGGATTGATAAAATCTGGAGTTAAGATAAGAGAAATTGTTTCATACGGTGATTATGCTATTGTGGCAGGAGAAAAATCTGTTTTTATGCTTCCCCTTTCTGATATCGCAAATCTTTCGGAGAGTTCTGTCTCAAAATATGATATACCCGCTTACGATATAGATATATCTGGTGATGTTTTGTATGTTTCAACAAGGGACTCAAAGGTTGTTGCTTTGAGGATAGGGGATGGAAATCTCTCTTTATTACTTGATAACCTCGTCTCCTCCTCCGTTTATGAGATAGCTTCTTTTGGAAAATATATATTCACTGCTCAAAGTATATCTGGGTTCATTTTATATGATGTGAGCCAAATAATTTTTGGGAGAATGGCACAGGTTGGAACACTTCAACTTCCACAGGTTTCTGGTGTTGAAAAATTTGGCTACCTTGCTCTTGTTTTCAGGGGAGATTATACATCTTTGGTTGATATCACATATATTGACAGATTAAGAGAAATTTGGTCCTCAAATGTAAAATCATCTTATGGAGATGTATTTGGTGGGCTTGCTGTAGTTAGTGATAATGACGGAAAAGCAAAGATCATAAGATTTGCAAGGGAAAAGTTTATGTATTTGCCAGAATCAAAGGCTAAATCGAAAAATCTTACTCAAGACCTGAATGTTTCTATAAAAGATGCTCAGCTTGTTGTCTCCTCATGCGAATCTCAATCTTTGAATTGTGATAGAGCTGGATGTTCAGTAAGGTTTGAGGTCTCAAACAACGGTGGAGCAACATGGATTGAAATACCTCCAAACTCCGGTTTCTTTCCATTTGGTTCTACTGGAAACTCTCTTATGTGGAGAGCAAAACTTTCTTCTGGTGATTCTTTAATAACCCCGGAGATATGCAAAATAGTTATAAATTACAGATTTGGAAAGTAAATTCCTGAGAATAATCTAAATACATATAAGGTTGAATCTTCTGTTAGAAAGTAAAGATTGTTGCCAGAGTTTTTGATCTTTCTGGCAAATGAATGTATTATGTATTCTCTTTTTATAGCAGGCTCTCCGTTTTCCTTGATAGAAACTAATACCAGTGAGTTTTTTCTCGGACCGAATATTCTTCCAACCTTTTCACCGAACTGGCCTATAAATAAAATGTTATTCTTATGTATCAGGGGATAAGATATGTCAATTAACCCTCTTATTGGTTTTAGAAATGTTTTCCCATTTTTTATTATTCCAAATCCTTTTTCGTATGTGAAAGCTATTTTTTCATCATCAAAATCAGCTCCTATTATTTTGTCTTTTGTTTCAAAATTAAATATTTGTTTAACTTTCAAAATATCATTTTCTGATGATATCTCAAATATAACGATTTTTTTTTGAGTTGAAATATAAAGCCTATCTCCGATTATTTCTGTGGAATTTATGAAATCTTTGTTTTCAAATTCAACCATTTTGTATCTTGTGCGAAGATCATCAGATATAGCAAATAGTTCATTCTCATACGGTACAAGTATTTGGTTTTTAAATTGAAGTATTTTAGGAGAAGATAGGCTAATAAGCTTTATTTCTCCGAATTTCTCTTCCTTAAGTTTTATACACTTTTGTTCAGATTCTGAAGTCAGGCATACATTACTTTTGAGATCAACCGAGTAAATTTTGTTTTTAAATTTTCTCGGAGGAGAAATGCATGGGAATGGTATATCTATCTTTTTCTCCACGCCAAATCTGCTTATTTCTATGATTTTGCTATCATCTGAACAGAAAAGAAAATTACTATTCTTGACGATTTCACTTATCGCATCGCTTCCTATAAGTATTTCTATTGGATTGAGAATTCTTTCTTTATCAAATAATAGTATTTTCCTATCTTTTATGAAGAAAAACTTCCCTTTATATTCTTCGGGTGTTTGAAATATTATATTATCTGCTTCTACGGGCCTTGTAAAGAATTCAAGATATAGGTTTGCTCCATATGTCTCATTTGAGGAAATAATGTTAAGTATGATAAAAAATAGTATTATATTTTTTACCATATCTTTAATTTTGATTTATTTTACTTTTCTCCGAGATTATCTGATTTATGACTTGCTTCGCTATAAGTATTTTTTTTGCTCTTTCTTGTGAAAGAAATTGCTCTACAAGGTACATACTGTCAAGTTCTGTTCTTATTTTCTGGATTATATCTGGTCTGTCTGCCGAACACTTTGCTAACTTAAAATAAGTTAATAGTGGTATTGTTGATATATACCCTTTTTTCCCTTCATTCTTTGTAGGATCAATTGGGATGAACAGTGATTTTATTTTTTCATAAGTTTCAACTGTTTCCTTGCAATCTTCTGTTGTGTTTATTTTCATAATCCCGGCTATTTTCCTTATATCCGTGGGAGATTTTTCATCATCAAGTATTTTTGAAAGTTCCTCTATAGCTTCCTGATTTTTTCCTGATTTGGAAAGCATCCAAGCTTTGTATATTCTGGGAATGTATCCTGATTTATCTTTTATAAGATCAAGAGCACTTTGTATTTGATTTATGTCATTAGATAGTGCGGTTATCGCTGAAGCCCTCTCAAAGTTTATAAAATCTTCAACTTTTTTCTGTTTTGATCTGCTTAACATTAAAGATATGATCAGAACTCCACCTAATGCAATAACTAAAACAGAAAGAATTTCTTTCCATCTATCAAATATAAAATCAAATAGATTTTCTCCTATTTCGTATATACTATCTTTCAGAAACTCTCTTTTTTTTCCCTTTGCTATTATAGGTTCGTATTCTTTTGTTTTTTTATCCATATGCTCCAAATTATTATTTGTTTATTATCTTTTAAATATTGCAAATTTTAGTATTTTCAAAGTCTAATTTTTGAACTTTACCTGATCAATGAAACTTACTGATAAAGTATTAGGTTTATCCATTATACTTTGCTACATGTCTTTGATAAGAAACACTTTGGAACAAATGGACAATACCTCCTTAAATACATCTATACAAATTTCCGGATATTATGCAAACAGTTTTGATTATTTCATCTTTCTTTCAATCTCTTGTATTCAGGACTGAAGTATTTACGGATTAAATAAGATTTATGGAACACGGATTTGTTTTGTTGGTTCAAATTGTAAAC
>CAZRNR010000039.1:0-21312 GCA_964601505.1 uncultured bacterium
GGATGATTCTGTAATTTGTCCTAATGTAAAAACAATTTGCCAGATTTCGGTATCAGGGAATTGATTTTTTATATCTACAAAATAACTCAGCATTCTTATTGGGAACCATTTTTGATAATAGAGTTGGAACTCTATATGTAAGACAAATTTTTTACCATTGTATTCGGAGATATAGAGTTTATCAACTCTTTTTTCTCTGACCTGGGGGAATTCAACATTTTTAACTTCCAGGATTTTAAGATTAAGACCGATGATAAGGGTGAGGATTTCTTGCTCTACACCCAAGATCAGTTCTTTGAAAGAAGTTTCATATCTCATAATTCTTTTAAATTTTTTCATAAATGTAATAAAAGCGTGACTTTTATAAAAATAACCGAAAATGCCCATTCATCAAAAATGAACCATTGAACATGAGATAATACCTACAACAAAGGATGAAAAATAAAGGTTATGTTCAGAACCCCAAAAAGCAAACATACAAATTCCCCTCTGTTGTCGCTTCTGTAATTTTGAAATTTACTGATATGCAAAAAGATTTAAAAATTCTCCTCCACTTTCCAATAATCAAAATGTTTAACCATGTTTGCAAAGAAGCATTTCCAGATGATTAAAAACTATCCTTGAGCGGAATAGTTAAAACCTATTATTTAGTTCATTATATGGCAAGATAAACTCCAAATTTTAGCTTATGTTGAATATTTCACTTAGTTTTCCTTCTATCCTCTTTAGTTTCATTAGAAGTAGAAGCATCTCTGACTTTGAGTTCAGGAGATCTATTTTTGCGTTTTCAAATTGCAATTCAAAATCAAGTAGGTCAACAGATGTAATTCTTCCTTGTTCAAAGAAATCTTGGGCTGATTCAAGTGTTTTTTGAGCAAACGCCAACCTCTTTTCAGCTGTTTTTATCTTTTCCTTTATTATCTCATACTCTTTGAATATGTTATCTAATTCCTTTTGTTTCCTGATTTTTACTTCTTCTAGTTGGTAAGTCAGAGATATTTTCCTTTTTACAGTTGAAAGATATGAAAAGAGAGAGCCACCAAAATCTATATTCAGGGATACACCTAAAGATAAAGAAGGTATGTTTCTCTGCTCTATAAATGTTCCATATGTGTTTAGTAAAGAGAAGCTTACATTCAGTTGAGGGAATAACTTTCCTCTTTCAACTTTTGCCTGATTACTGATTTGTTCCAAAGTATTCTTGAGTGAAAGAATATCTGGGGTTTCTTCTAATTTATCCTGTTTTGATCTCTCTATCACCTCATCTGGTTTAAGGTTTTCTATCAGTTCCTCTATACTTTGTGTTGGTAATGTAGATTTTTCATCCATAAGGAGTATTGATGCGAGATTTGATACATTGTTTTGTATCTGTAGTTCTAAATTTCTTATCTGAAGTTCTGCTTCGTAAAGCGATGTTTCTATCCTTAGGACATCTGTTTTTGTTATAAGGCCGCTTTCAAAAAGTCTTGAAGCCGTTTCATATCTTTTCTTTATTCTTTCAAGATTTTCATTGGCAAGATCTTTAGCTCTGAGAAGGTTAGAAATAATAATATAGAGACTAACTGTTGAATAAATTATCTCATTTTTTAAGTTTTCATATGACCATTTTTGACTTTTATAAGCTGAAATCAGGGCTTGCCGGGCATACCATACTGAAAAATCTATTGGGAAAGCTTGCACAATTGATAAAACAAGTTGACTCTGTTCTTTCTTGCCAACTTCTCTCTTTTGTCCGGGGATGAACTCTATTTGAGGTAGCTTGAATTGTTTTGTGTAGTTGAAATTTACATTTGCACGAGGAAGTAAAAAAGATAGAGAAGATTTAGCAAGATCTTCTGCCGATTCTACGACATACTCTGCAGATTTAAGTGAAAGATTTTTCTCTAAAGCTGTTTTTACTGCTTCAAAAAGCGTGAGGTTTAAGAAAAATATCACATAAGATAACATGTTTAAAAAAATATTTGTAGTTCAGAAAGCAAATTTAGGAAAAACAGAAACATATGATGTTGAACTTAGTCAATCTTTATCAATACTTTCGCAGGAATTTTATATTTTAATAGAAGATTAGAAAATTTGAAAAATTTGAATATTGGAAAATTTTTATCAAATTTGAAATTACGGAGGTACAAAAAATGCCAAACGGATGTGACTTTTTAAATGAAGTCGTAAAAAAGGATATATTTACTCCAGAGGATCTGAATGAAGAGCAAAAAATGCTTGCTCAGACGGTTGAGAAGTTCATGAAGGAAGAGGTCCTACCAAAAGAGGAACAAATAGAGGATGGGGGACACGAGATTGTTAGGGATCTTCTGAAGAAGGCTGGTGAGCTTGGGTTTTTTGCTATAGAAGTGCCGCAGGAATACGGTGGGCTTGGGCTTGATAAAGTTTCTGCTCTCGCTGTTAATGAGATGATGATGTATAACACATCGTTTGCTGTTTCCTCTGAAGCTCACATAACGATTGGTTCTCATCCGATAATATTCTTTGGAACACAGGAGCAGAAGAAAAAATACTTACCAGATCTTGCTTATGCCAAAAAGATTGCAGCTTATGCTCTGACTGAACCACAGGCAGGATCTGATGCTCTTAACGCAAAAACAACTGCTACACCAGTTGAGGGAGGTAAATACTTCGTTCTAAATGGAACAAAGCAATTTATAACAAACGCCGGATTTGCTGACATATTTATAGTGTTTGCAAAAGTTAATGGAAAAGACTTCACTGCCTTTATAGTAGAAAGAAACTTTGGTGTGAAAACGGGTAAAGAAGAGAAAAAGATGGGACAGAAAGGTTCTTCTACTCGTCAAGTCATTCTTGAAGATGTTAAGGTTCCTTGTGAGAATGTCCTTGGTGAAATAGGAAAAGGGCACAAGGTTGCATTGAATGCATTGAATCTTGGTAGAATGAGATTGGGTGGTTCAGCCGGTGGAGGAGGAAGAATTCTTACTAAAATAGCTGTTGATTATGCCAAAGAGCGAAAGCAATTTGGGAAACCAATAGTATCATTCCCACTTATCAAGTGGAAGATAGCGAATATGGCTTCGAAAACTTACGCCATACAAAGTTCAGCCTACCGTATAACAAACTTAATAGACCAAAAGTGGCTTGGTGAAAAGGTGGAGGAGTGGCAGGCTTTTGAAGAGTTCGCGGTTGAGGCTACAATACTTAAGGTCGGAGGATCGGAAGCTCTCTGGAGTATAGTAGATGATGCTGTCCAGATTCACGGAGGATATGGATACCTAAGAGATTACAAGGTTGAAAACGCATATAGAGATGAGAGGGTCAACAGGATATATGAAGGTACAAATGAGATAAATAGGTTAAACATACCAGATATGATTATAAGGCGGGCAATGCGTGGAAGAATTGACTTTTTCGGCTGGGCTCAAAAATCTAAAAAATTGTTAGATGAGCCAGATGAAATAAAAAAGCAAATATCTGATTTTGTCGCAAAAGATGAACTTTTCGCTCTTGAGGTTGCAAAAAGGTATCTGATTGTTAAGACACAAGAAGTCTTTGCAAAGTTCGGTGAAGAAATACAAAATGAGCAAGAAATACTCGCTGCATTCTCAGATATACTCATCGGCATCTTCTTTGGAGAATCATCTATTGCAAGAGCTACGAAGCACAAAGATAAACCCTATGGAAAATACTACGAGAACATGGCAAGGTTTTTCATTCATAATTACTGGCCAAAGATTGTTCAGTCTTTTGAAATACTTCTTTTAAGATCTGGTTTGGATGGAAACGAAGCTGAAAAAATATATAAGATCCTTCCAAGAGTTGATGTAGTTAATCTCTCACGCCAAATTGCAGATACAACTGTTGAAATGCTTTAATGTTTTCATTAATGATTTATTGATCTTTGAATTTATTAATCGTGTATCGGAAGAATTCAAAAGAAAATTAGATAGTGGCTCTACAGGAATTTGCTTTACATTTGGTATTTCTCACTTAAAAGAACTTTGAAATCTCGGAAATGGGTGAAGTTAGTAGCTTTTTAATATAGAAAATTTTTGGCTTACTATTGAGTGTATCTGTTATGCCATTGGAAATTCAGGAATTTCCTCAACCTATGAAAATTTTTGATTTTTTTAATGATGAAAGATAGATTTTGATGCATTTTTATCATTGCTATCAGTTGATTTTGAGTTCTTTCAAAAACTTTCTTATTGTTTGTAACTCTTTGTTTATTGATTGGAGAGATATTTCGTATATTGATTTTTCGTCTATTTGATGTTCTAAAGATAGCAATTCATCTTGTATCTGGTTTATTTCATATGTGAATTCTTCGAGTGCTTTTCTGTTTTTGAACAGTTTTTCGTGAAGCTTTAGGGAGAGCCACCACAAAGTTTCATCTTGTTTTCCAGATGGAAGAAAGAGTTCCTGATTTGGTATTTGACTTTTGAATGAGAAAGGCTTAAACAGAGAAATACAGGCATGTGGTGTTCCTGTTGCCCATAGGATTATTTTCCCGTTTTTGTGAAGTTTAACTACTACTGAGTTTGCGGTTTGCGATGGGGAGAATATACCATAATGCATACATACTGACCTTGGACCGAATCCATGAATTTTTAGAGCTCTGAAACAATCTTTTAGGGATATTTTCTTTTCTTCTAAAAATATTCTTTCTATTTCTTTTCTTATCTTCTTCATTCTTTCAGTTCCTCCTGCGAGAAAAGAAAAAAGCTTCCTTTCATATTTTTGAGGTGATTCCATATTTGATAAAATACATTCTTCTTTACTTCTGATTTGCATTTTATTTGATATGGAAAAGAAATCCTCTTTTATTTCCTTGACCGCATAATTTCTACCAACAGTTTCTATATAGAATGTTTTTTGAGGATCTGTAATTAAGAAGCTGTTATGATATCTAAACTCTTTGTTGTAAGCAGAGTTTGCATCTTGTCCGTATTTTTCAAGAAGTTCTATTATGTTTCCAACAGATTCTTCAGCGTTGTCAGATATTTCTGCCGATATTCTGAGCATGTCCATCCCTAAAAGTCCATTGTTTCCTTTTATTTTGACCTTTGTGAATAATGCCTCGTTTCCTATGCACACTCCGTTTTCATTTATTGCAAATTCTCCTCCCCACATCCAGAACGGTTTGCCGAGAAAAATAGTATGCTTAGCTGGTTTGAATCCTACATTTATATAAGTTGCCTTTATGGTGTTTTGCGATCTTGTTTCTGGACCTATTAGAACTATTGCCTGACTTTCCCCGTATGGTCTATCCGAGTTCTTGCAGAATATCCTTGAGCCATCTTCTGTTATCTTTTGTGATATGAAAAATGTATCGCACATATATTATAGTGTAAGATTTTTTGCAAAGCTCTATCATCTCCATTTCTTCTCGTATCAATAATTTACTGAATTACAAAAATAATTATGTTGTTTGTTAATTGTATATATTTTTGAATAATGGGGTAGGTATCAAGGTATGAGTATTTTTTTCAAGGAGGACAAAAGGAATTTTTGTATAATAGCTCATGTTGATCATGGTAAATCTACACTTTCTGATAGGATACTTGAGATAACTGGTGCTGTTGATAAAAAGAGGTTGCATGAGCAGTTTTTAGATAACCTTCCTGTAGAAAGAGAGCGCGGTATAACTGTTAGATCGCAGACTGCTTACATGGAGTGTAAAATCTTTTCAAATAATTATCGTCTAAATCTTATAGATACACCGGGGCATTCGGACTTTCACTATGAAGTTTCAAGGGCTATGACAGCCTGCGAAGGAGCTGTCCTTCTTGTTGATGCTACTCAAGGGGTTCAAGCTCAAACATTGTCTTATACCAAGCTTGCTCTTGAAAGAGGGCTTGAAATAATTACTGCTATAAATAAAATAGACCTTCCCTCTGCAGATATAGAAGGAACAAAGAGGCAGATAGAAGAAATTTTAGGATTGAAATCAGAATATATTCTTGTAAGTGGTAAAACTGGACAAGGTGTTCAAAACCTTCTACAAAAGATAATTGAGAACATCCCTCCGCCTATGTATGAACAAGATGCTCCCTTGTCTTCTCTTATTTTTGATTCTTGGTATGATAACTATTGGGGGGTTATAGCTCTTATAAGAATATTCAATGGAAGATTGTCAAAGGGAGACAAGGTTAAGATTTTTTCATCTGGTAAAGTGTATTCGGTCCAGCGTCTTGGTTTTGTTATTGGTGGGATAACAATTGATAGAGATTTTATGGAAGAGGGGGATGTTGGATTTGTAGTTCTGGGAACAAAAGATATATCTGAAGTTAAAGTCGGAGATACCATAACAGGGGTGCTTAACTCCGTCAAAGCTCCTATCCCAGGGTTTAGGGATATAAAGCCTGTCGTTTTTGCTTCGTTCTATCCAGTTGATCCTGAAGATTATGAGAGATTGAAAGATTCTCTTATGAAATTGAAGCTTAATGATTATTCTCTTTCTGTTGATTACGAAAGCTCTCCTGCACTTGGAGCAGGATTTAGAATAGGTTTTTCAGGAACATTACATATGGAAATAGTTTCTCAGAGACTTAGAGATGAATTTGGTGTAGATGTTGTTATGACATTCCCACAAGTTGCTTATAGAGTGCAGAAAATAGACGGTCAGGAGATTGAAGTCAGGAGTCCTGCTGAGTTCCCATCACCGGAAAAGATAAAATCAATAAAAGAACCTTTTGCGTTGGTCACAATACATACAAGACCAGATTTTTTGGGAGATGTTTTCAGAGTTTGCGAGGAAAGAAGAGGGAGACAATTAGACTTTAAAATTTCTTCTGGTATCGCTGTTGTCAAATACCTTATGCCTGTTTCAGAGATAATTTTTGGTTTCAACGATGAGATAAAATCTGTTTCAAAGGGATATGCTTCATGGGACTATGAATTCTATTCATGGGAAGAAAGTGATATAGTCAAGCTTGAAACTTATATTAATTACAAAAAAGTAGATGAGCTTTCAGTTATAACTGTTAGAGAAAAAGCCCAAAGATCAGCAAGAGAGATTGCATCAAGATTAAGGGAACTCATACCTCGCCAGATTTTTGAGGTAGTGATACAGGTTGGAGTTGGTTCTCGGATACTTGCAAGAGAGACCATAAAGCCATACAGAAAGGATGTAACAGCAAAATGTTACGGAGGAGATGTTACAAGAAAGATAAAACTACTTGAAAAGCAAAAAGAAGGTAAAAAAAAGCTCAAGATGGTGGGAAATGTTGAAATCCCACCAAACGCTTTTGTAGATGTCTTTAGAGTAGATAAATCTCCTTCAAGGAGATAGTAGTAAAATTAATTTGTAGCTAATGAAACATTGTCGTATTCCTATTTGTATGGTGATACTTTTTGCCCTGATAAATGGATGCTTAATAACCGCAGATGGAAAAGACTGCGAAGTTGTTTATTACAAAGATTTTGATAGAGATAGATTTTCCGATGGTATTACTTCTTGTTCTCAGGAGGTTGGTTTTTATCCTGCTGAAGAACTTATATCAACCTTTGGGGATTGCGATGATTCTGATAATAATGTCTATCCGAAATCTCCTACAGACTATTGTCAACCTGTTCAGAAGTGATACATTTTTTCCCATGTTCTTTTAATTGTTGTTATCTTTTGGCAGAAATATATAAATTGTGTTGCTCCAACAAGATAGTATATCACTACATCTTATATGTTTTATAAGTTGAATTATGGTTATCTTGAAACAATAAAATTTTCTCGGTTATAGAGGTTCTTAACCAATTTTAGCTGAAGAAACTATAAAATACTGTTTGACAATCAGGAAAAACTCCGTAATTTAGGACAGAGAATTCTTTTGAAAGCTATGTGTTTTCAAGATTTGAAATTGTAGATTTATAAAATTTTTAGCTATGAGATACAAATTCTCTTTAATTCTTGTTTTATTTTTCACAATTGCTTTTTGTAAGGGAGAAAAACAATCTTTAGAACAAAGTATAATTAGCAGGTTTGAGAAAGTAGATTACGGTAAATCTAAGTTGAGTTTTTCAGAATTCGCTAACATTGGAGGTTATCAGAAGATAGAAGAGGAGGAGATAGAAAGGAAATCTGTTGGTTTTGACATTATAAAGAAACATTATGGAAATGATTATATCAAGTTTCAGGTTAATTTTGCAGGTATTGATGCAAGCTATAAGGATGACATACTGCCATTTGTAGAGATCTCTGTGCGCTGTGGAGAAGGTGAGAGATTTTTTGGCTTCGGCGAATGGGCTGATTATGCAGATGCTACTGGTTTGAAAAGAGAAATATGGACTCAGGAGCAACATTTCGGCACTGGTGATGACAACAATCCTCCAAGACCTTTTGGTGAGGTCAGTACATACTTTCCTGTCCCGTTTTTTATTTCTTCCCAAAATTATGCTTTCTTTGTTTCTGGTTATTCAAGAATGGAGTTTTATATGTGTGATTCTCAGAATTTCTGGAAGGTTAAAGTTTTTTCAGATAACTTTGAGTTCTTTATTTTCTTTTGGAATAAAAAACCATTTGAAGCTATAGAAAAATTTACAGCATTAGTAGGCAGGCAAAGAACTCCAAAAATTTGGGCATTTGGGAACTGGTTAGATCAGGTATTGGGACAGGAGTATGTTTTAAATACTGCGAAATGGGCAAGAGAAAATAAAATACCTGCTTCAGCTATATGGACAGAAGATTGGGCTGGGGGAACTTGGAGAACTCAGGATATATACTCTATTGCAGGTTGGGATAAGCAAGAAGACAAAAAACTTTACCCGAACATAAAAGAGCTATCTGAAAATCTGAAAGAACTTGGATTCAAATTTCTGGGTTATTTTCATACATTCGTTCCAGTGGAGAGAACTGTTTACCAAGATGCCCTATCTATAGGAATTTTAATGAAAGATAAAAATGGTAGTGTAAGATATTATCTACACCCAGCTGAGGGAAAGACGACCCTTATAGATTTTTCAAATCCCAAAGCTCTAAATTTTATATACGAAAATTTTGAAAGAGCTGCAAAACTTGGGTTTAGTGGTTGGATGGCTGATTTCGGAGAATGGGTTACTCCAGATATTTTTACCTATGATGGGAAGAGCGGTTGGGAAATTCATAATATGTATCCTTATATTTGGGCTAAATTGAATAGAGAATTTTGGGAAAGTTATAAACCAGATGGAGATTTTGTGTTTTTCTCGCGCTCAGGTTTTACAGGCTCGTGGAAATATTCTCCAGTTGTATGGCAAGGTGATCAGAACACAACTTTTGAAAGATTGGACGGTCTTGGTTCTATAATACCTATGATGACATCTATAGGTATAGCTGGTGTTTCTAATGTTGGACCAGATATAGCAGGTTACACAACTCTTGGTATTCCATCTGACAAAGAACTATATTTAAGATGGGTATCTATATGTGCTTTTGTGCCTGTTTTCAGAACTCATCATGGAACGACCCCTCTTTTGAACTGGAGGTTTGATAAAGATTCAGAAACAACAGAAATTTTCCGTTTCTATGCAACAGAACATATGAAGCTTGTTCCATACATATATAAACTCTCAAAGCTTGCAGAAGAAAAGGGCTATCCAGCTGTAAGACATATATTTCTGGAATATCCGAAAGTTGTTAGATATTTACCTGAAAAACTTGAGACGATAGAGCAAGAATTTTTGCTTGGTGATTCAATCTTGGTTGCGGGAATAGTAGAGAAGGGAAAAAGCTCAAGAGAAGTTTATATACCACCGGGAAAATGGGTAGATTACTTTTCTCCGTCTTCTAAATATGATGGCGGAGATGAAGGAAGATTTTTAGAAGTGAATATACCTTTGGGGAAAATTTTTGTTCTTGTTAAAGAAGGAAGCTGTATTGAAGTTTTTGATCCAGTTCCTCATACTTTACTAAGTGTATCAGATGATGTTAAGAAGCGATATGAGATCATTGATATTAATGGTACCACAATAAAGCAAAAGTGTTTTTAGTTTTTTGATTTATGCGCTTTTATTAATATTTGTTGCTCTGTTGCAGGGTTTTCCTTCGTGGATCTTCATATTTGGCTTAAAGCTTCCTTACAAAGATGCAGGTATTGTTATGTTATATTTCGTGGTCTTCTTAATTACATAACAGAACTTTGAAACAGAGCAAATATTTGTATTTATTCGCCATCTTGTATTCAAAGGATTTAAGATGATCTTTAAGATAGCATTTCATCTTTTTTGACAATAGTATTTTTGTCTTTAATTCTCAAACTCATTTAATTATGAAATTCCGTGTTGGAACGCGTGGGAGTAAGTTAGCCTTGAAGCAAACAGAAATCTTTATTCAGAATATGAAGAAAAATTTTCCTGATGCAGAATTTGATTTATGCATAATAAAGACAAAGGGGGATAAAATATTAGATGCTCCATTCTCAAGGATCCCTCATAAGGGCTTATTTGTCAAAGATATAGAAGATGAGCTTTTAAAAGGAAATATTGATTTTGCTGTTCATTCTCTTAAAGATGTTCCTCTAGATGTTCCTGAAGAACTTTCTTTATCTGCTTTTCTTGAGAGGGAAAATCCTGCTGATGTTATCATCGGTCTGACTTTTCAGGATATTATGCAAAGGGTAAGGCATGGCTTGAGAGTATCTGTTGGAACATCATCTTTAAGAAGAGAATATCTGCTCCGTGAAATATTTGGAGATTTGAATTTCGTCAGTATAAGAGGGAATGTTGATACAAGAATTAACAAAGTTATGAAAGGTGAATGTGATTGCATAGTTTTAGCTTTGGCTGGAGTTTTGAGGTTAGGCATTGAATTATCAAAAGTACCACATGAGGTATTAGACCCGAGAAATTTTCTGTATTCTCCTGGGCAGGGTATAATAGTTGTTGAGACTAGGAAAAACACAGAGGCTTATGAGATTTCAAAGGTTGTTGATAATCCCGTATCAAGATTTCTTGGCGAGATTGAAAGAGGAATTCTCAGGAGACTAGGTGGTGGTTGTTCTTTACCTCTGGGAGTTTTTTCCGAGATAAATGCCGAGAAAGTTTTTGTGAAATTCAAACTTTTTGCCCAACCTCAGGTTATCTTTGAGGGATATTTCAATTCAGAATTATCTTGTGAAAATATAATTGAAAATATTTTCAAGGAGATCAGATATGTCTCGTAAGATTTTTTGTCAGGCTACTGGCAAATGGTTGGAGCTTCAAGATAGGTGCCAGAGGGTTGTAAGCTTTAGCCCTTCCGTATCAGATTCCATTATATCTATGGGATTAGGTGATATACTCAAGGGAATAAGTGTTTACTGTGTTCATCCAGATGAAAGAATAAGGCAGGGTAGGTTTATAGTTGGTTCTTATTCTTCATACAAAAAAGAACTGTTATATAAAATCAATCCAGATATAATCTTTACGACAACTGGTTATCAACTTGAATTTGCTCGTGATATTTCTAATTATTTCCCTGTTTATGCTGTTAGGCTTCCTATTACTTTATCGGATCTTATTGCTACATGTGTTGAGGTAGGACTTGTTTGCGGATATAATCAAAATGCTTCTGAACTTCAAAGAGATCTTTTTAGTTTCGCTTCCCAATACATTCTGAAAGAGGGTCGTGCGAAGAAAGTCAAGGTTTATGTGGAGATTGATCTTGGCGGTCCGGTAACTTTTGGAGCCTATAGTTATATTACAGACACTTTAAATATGCTTGGTTTTGAAAACATATTTGGCAACCACCCTTGTGAATGGATGAAACCCGATCCGGATTTCATAAAGCAGAACGAACCTGATCTCATATTATATGAACCAAAAATGTTTTCAAGGTCAAGAGATTTGGAGAAAATAACTAAATCTCTCTTTGAAAGATTAGGTGATATTAAAGCACTGAAAACAGGTAAAGTTTTTATAACTCCCGGAATATATGATTTTCTAGCGCATCATGGCCCTTCTTTTGTATATAGAGTTTTACCTTTTTTGGCAGATTTGAAGAATTATGTTTGAATGTTTTTTCACTTTGTTGTTTAGATTTTTTAAAGAAATCTCCATCGTAACATATTAAAAGTGTTCTCCCTATAATGCAACAAAGCGTTAAAGAAAAATGTTCTTAATACATTTAGATTTGTTCCTTATTTTTGTTTGTTCCTTTGAAATGTGAAATTCACCTGAATATGTTTTAATAGTGAAAAATATTCTCTTTTGTTAAGCGCTGTGTCAAAAAATTTTTTTATTCTCCACTTACAAGAGGAAGTTGACAATTTTTGGTGTATATATTTATTTGACAAAGCATTTAACAAAATTCTTGGATAATAAGAAATTTTTTATTTTGCCTACTATCTTTATAGAATAAAGGGAGGAGAGAGAATATGATGCAATCTGGTGATAACATATATGATCAGATAAGACAACAGGTAAGAGACTTTGCGGAGAAGGAGGTCAGACCTATTGCGCATAAGTATGACCTCAAAGATCAGGAGATCCCATGGGAGATAATAAGGAAGATGGCAGATCTTGGATATTTTGGGTTACTTGTTCCTCAGGAGTGGGGTGGGCTTGGTTTAGACTATATGTCTATGGCTATAACTGCTGAGGAGCTTTCAAGGGTCTGGCTTTCTGTTGGAAGTGTGATGACAAGGAATATCATAGCAGAAACTTTGTTGCTTAACAATGGCACGGAAGAGCAAAAGAGGAGATATCTTCCTGACCTTGCTACGGGTAAAATTTTTGCCGCGGCAGCATTTACTGAACCAAATGCAGGAAGTGATACTGCTGGTATGAAACTCAAAGCAGAAAAAGTCAAGGGAGGTTGGGTCCTTAATGGAACAAAAACTTGGTGCACTTTTGCTAACAGAGCTAATATTCTTGTTGTCCTTGCAAGAACATCCTTTAATCCATCAAAAAGGCATCAAGGGCTTTCAATCTTTATAGTAGAAAAAGAACCATCAGAGGCTCATGAGGGTATAAAGCATAAAAACATAACAGGAGAACTTATTGAGACTGTCGGATATCACGGGATGCACTGCTGGACTCTTCATTTTGAGGATTGCTTTGTTCCTGAGGAAAACTTAATAGGGCTTGAACCTGGGAAGGGGTTTTACCAGCTTATGCAGACATATGAGTCAGCTCGTATTCAGACAGCAGCCAGAGCCGTTGGAGTTGCTCAAGGTGCTTTTGAGCTTGCCGTTAAATACTCAAAAGAAAGGTTCCAGTTTGAAGTCCCTATATCAAGTTTCCAGCTTGTGAGAGCAAAGCTTGCAAAAATGATAACATATATAGAAGCAGCCAGGCAACTTACTTACTATGCCTGCAAAATGAAAGATTCAGGAAAAAGATGTGACCTTGAAGCCGGTATGGCTAAACTCTACGCTGCAGAAATGGCTGAATATGTTACATCTGAAGCTATGCAAATATTCGGAGGATATGGATACTCTAAAGAGTATGAGATCGAAAGATACTGGAGAGATGGCAGAATTTTCAAAATCTTTGAGGGAACTTCTGAAATTCAAGAAGAGGTTATTGCTAAAAGAGTCCTTGAGATATATTGATCTTGAAAATGAAGTGATAGAATAGACTGTTTTTTGTTGCATAGTCGGATTTGAAAATAATCGTAGATTCAAAAGTCAGAATTATGAGCTCACGATTCTGAATCAGTGTTTATTAAACTATATTAATTAATAAGATTCATATCTGAAAATTTTATTATTCCAAGCTATGTCTTTCAAAGTTGTAAATTTTATTGTTCCTGTTCTTCCTGATTTTGACCCAAAAATCCTTTATGGAAAAATCAATATAGGTTCTTCTTTGAAAATTAATTTTGTTTTTGTGGTAGATGGAGCAGGACCGGAGAAAGAAATAGATTGTTTCAAAATTATTCCTCTTGGCAGGAACTTCGGACAATACTATTCTATTTATCAAGGGATGAAGTTTCTTATAAATGAATCAAATTCAGACTCTCTCATTATAGTGTGTGATTTAGATGCTATATCATATATTCTAAAAAAATTAGATGAAATAAGGGAATTGGTGGATTCTGGATTTATAGTAGTTGGAATTAATAGAAGCAAAAAAAGAAGAAATATTGTTATAGATTTTTTATCTGAACTTTTTTATTCTTTTATATCCTTGATAATAAAGAATTATCTCAAGGTTTTTAATATTGAAGCTGATTACTATTTGCGAGATTTAAAATATATTACATCGTTTTCAGCTTTTCCTTCAGAATATTTGAAAGATATATTAGATTATTCAAGGTTTTTCAGGATATATATTTTTTCTCTGTTCATCATGGATATTGATAAAAAAAAATGCTGCTTTAGGAAGAGAATATTATTTTTAGATATATCTGACTTTCGGAATCCTTTGGATGTGAAATCTTCTTATAGTTTTTTCAAGCTTTTGAAATTATCTTTTTCTGCTATGCAAGATTTGTTATCATTCTTTTTCATCCTTCCCAAGCTCCTTTGAAACTCCGGGAGGATGGTACTCTTCGCTATGTTTAGCCATTATAGTTTTTGCTATGAATATTTTTTCTTTTTCATCCCATTTCCCCTCTACTATGGCTCCCCTTGTTTTCCCAAACAAGTCCGGAGGAACTCCGGTATATTTTACATTTATTGAATGTTTCATATCTGTGATTGTGAAAATATGATTCAAACCCTCTGATTTTAAATCGGAAACGAATCCTCCTAACTTAAGATTTTTCCCTTTATATTTTTCTATGTTCTCGAAAAATTCTGAAGGCGTTATGTAAAATGATACACTTTCTTTCATCCCACTCAAGAGAAGGTATATAGTTGTTGCTGATATTATAAAAAGAGGGATGAAAATCTTGTTCCTCATATCATTATAGAATTTATTTTTTCGTTCTTCATTTCCATAAAGTCAGGAATAAAGAATTGTTTTATGGTATTATCATTTCTTGTGGGCTGGAAGGGAATCCACCTATCCCGTATTTGTCTTCATAAATTATTCTCCAGTATATCCTTCTTGAGAAGATTTTCAGGGTCATCTGATCTGGAAAAAATTTGTTTTCTTCGGTGGTCACGCAGTATATTGGGTTTAGAAACTCTGGATCAAGTGAGAGTTCAATGAAATATTTTTCCACATCATCCCTTTTTTCCCATAAGAAAAGAGGTATTGTTACCTCCTGTTTGTCTCTTGGAAATACTGGATTTATCTTAGGCTTGAGAGCATACATTCTTCTTTCAGAAGGTATATATCCGAATCCTTTGCGTATAAATATATCTTTGTATTTCATTTTTCCCTCTATTACTTCAAAGCTCTTATCTTTCAAAAAAGCTTCACATTCACTACAACTCATATCTTCTCCTACTTTTATATTGCAGTCTTGAGAAAGCAGAAAAATCATACCATTGTATGAAGAGATATTTACTGTTATTTTCTTTAGCCTCACATAAGCATAGGAGAAACTTACAGAGCTTTCTGGATATAGTTTTATTATGCATCTACCGAGGTGATTTGGAAAAGATATAACCGCTATACTTTTTCCTCCCGTTGAAAAATTCGTTTCTCCGCTTTTTACATCCCCGATGCTATAAAACAACTTCGGTGTTATCTCCTTATGACAACTGAGAAAAATCAAAATCAAAGATAATAACTTTGATCTCATTTTGCTTATGTCGCCTTATATTTTTTCTTTCGGTTATATTTGTCTTTTACTATATTATTACATTACCGGTCGATTTATTATTTACTTCATAATTACTTTTATTTCTACTCTCCTGTTTATTGCTTTTGCATTTGGATTATCAGTTCGTTTCACTGGAAACATAAGGCCGTATCCTACTATCTTCATAGGTATGGTTAAACCTTTTTCGAAAAGGTATTTTCTTATGGAATTCGCTCTTAAGTAAGAAAGTTCCATGTTCCAGCTTTCAGATCCAGCATCATCTGTATGTCCTTCAATTAATACTTCACTTATTTTGCTTATGTTCCTTGTCATGAAATCTACTACTTCTTGGATATTCTTCTGACCTTGCATAGGTATGGAAGCTGAATTCAGAGGAAATCCAGATATTACAAACCTAAATATTACTTCTCCTTCCTTCCCCGTATATATATCATAAAATTTTTCCTGAACCTTTCCTTGAATTGTACTTGATAATTTCTCTAGATTTTTTTGAATCGGTTTGTCTCGCATTTCACTTTGGCTTTCTTTTACCGAGACTTCTACATCATTTTCCTTTAATCCCTCAGAAGCTTTTGTTTCTTTATCTTCCATGTTTTTTTCTTTTTCTTCATTAGCTTGATTTGCTGTTTCCACGTTTTCTTTGTTTTCTTCCAGTCTCATCCAAAGGAATTCTGGTTCATTAATCATGATATGCTTTGATATATTTTCCGACTCAATTTTTATGTTTTTTGGGCCTCTCAAAACTATGTAATATGTTTCGACCTCGAACTCATTCTCATCAATAGTGACCTTTATATTCCTTTCTAATGGTATCCCTGTTTTATCGGTTGAATATGCTATTAGTGTTGGTTCAATCTTTTCCATTATTATTCTTGCGTTTGGATTTATATTTGATACATATGTTTTGTTTATCTCAAACCCTTCGCAAAGAATTTCTAACTCATGTGTTCCTTCTGGTAGTCTGATTCTGAACTCTCCATCAATAGAGTGTTCAGATAGCATAATTTTCTTTACTTGTATTTTGCAGTTTTTTATCCTGTTTCCTAATCCATCGGTTATTATACCACTTGATTCAAAATATTTCACAGATGGATTCGATTTCGGGTTTATGTTCGCTGTTGCTGAAAAGAATATTCTCAGACCAGCCGAACCAAAACCACCTATTACTCCTTTTGATAATCCTATTTTACCTGTTATTTCTTCAAGATCAAGACCTAAAGATGTAGAAATCTCGGATGATGTGAAACCCATTCTAGCGTTAATAGGGAAAATTATGTATCCTTCATATCCGTTGAAAATGTTTTTTGTAAGTCTGAAGCTTAAGGCTGTGGTAATTAGAGCTCTAATAGGAATTTCTTTTCCACCGTATATTACTCCTGCGTTTGAATTGAATTCATTTATCTTAAAAGCACCTATTAATCCAGCTGAGAACGGAGAATTTTGTAAGTACATTCTTTTACTGCCGATAGGAATTGAGGCGAAAACATCAGAGGAAAAAATAAATTCTCCAAATTCATAAATCATTGTTTTCCATCCAAAAAATGGATCAGCTACACCAAAACCTTTGATTTCACCAAAAGCGTATATAAATGGCAGGGATGTATAAACTATGTTCTTTTCAGAGAGGCTGTAAGAAGTTGATATTTCACTTATTATTGATCCCTTTATCAAGTTTTCGGAACGGACTAGATTTTGATCTTTGTATATATTTTTCTGTAATTGTCCATACGAAAAGTAAATTACATCAGAAAGAGATATTGTCCCTTTTGCATAGAATTTGGGTTCGGATGTGAAAAAAAATCTGCTCCATGACTTTGGAGTAAAAATCATGTTCATAGAGAAAGTTTCTCTTCCAAAGATTATGAGAAAAAAAATAGCAGATATAAGACTTAATCGCTTAATTATATAGAAAAGATAAATCAGTGCAGCAATAACGAATATAGATTTAAATGAATTGCACCCTTTACCCTCGAAGACTACTTTTGGAGATTTTGAGATAGCTGTTATTTTTATATTTTTTTCTGGGAACAAGGGATCATTTGAAAATAACTTTAGATAAGATGAAAAATCTCCTGTTGTTCCTTCAGGAGAAAATATAATCTTCAGCGGAAAGGATTCTTTTGGACGAACTGACGTTTCATGAGTAGATAACTTGAATTTTTCCGAACCAGTTAAAATTTTTACTTCAAGTTCTGTATCTCCTGTATTCTCAATAGGAAATATTATCTCCTTGCTTTCATCTGACCATATTTCTCCAAAATCTATTTTGTCCTTAACACTGATATATGGGTATCCACCATACCCAGATATGCTTATTCTTAACGATTTAGTTGTCACGTTCTCTCCTCTTTCAAATGAATAATCTGATGAGGATATTGGCAAAATTGTGGTGATTATGCATTCGCTTTCATATTTCTTAATCTCATTTGGAGAGAATATTACTGGTATGCTTATTGTTTCCTGATATTTTAAGATTTTGGGAGTTGTTATTTTTTCAAATATAAATCCATCTTTCTCATCACAGTTTATGTTTGAAATCATGAAGGGAAAAAATTTCTCGTTAGATATGATTATATCCTTTCTCTTTTTTATTCCGACTCTAATGTATCCAAAATCTATGCTCGTTGTTGCAGATACATCTGGTATATTTGCTCTTCCGTATAGGTTTATACGAAACTTCAATTTCTCTGGGTCGTTGGATTCTATATCTGCGTATGATTCAAATTCTCCCTCTACTTGTGGATTAAAAGCTATTGGGATTGTAAAGTTTTTTGAGGGCTGAATAAATATGGGAAAATTCATATTTCCATCTATGAAGAATGCATTGTTTGGTGGTATGTATATATTCCTTATTACCAAATTTTCTGCCCCGGTGTTAGATATGTTTATAAATTCGGTTTTCTTTTCTCCTTTTATGAGTGTTCCAAAGTCAGTTGTGATTCTTTCTGAAAAAAGTGTTGGAAGTGGGTTCATCACAGATGTGCCAGATACCGCGATTTCTATGTATCCTATGTTTGTGATAATCGTTATTTTTTGGGAGAATTGACTTACTGATGTAGGAATAAATGTTATCGGAAGAAAGAATACATCATCAATAGATGATGGAATATTGCCTACATAAAATGGTGGAGAAACTAAAGTTTCGGAAATGATCAGAGGATAGTCACCTTTGTTGGAAATTTTTATAAACTTTGTTTCGGATCTTCCTACAAGCACTCCGTCAAATTGAGGACTTCCCTCAATAATTATCTTGGGACTTGCCCACTTTCCATAAACATAGAAAGTTATAGTTCCTTGATAGTTATCAACTTTTAGATTGATATCAAATACCTTTGAAAAATCTGACTTTTTCTCCTGACCGTAATCAAGTTTTGTTGAACAGGTTATTTTATCTTTTGGTAGAATATAAGTTAATTGGCATGAATAATTACTGTTGATATAAACTACGCCAAGTTCGGATAAGTTCTCTATATCAAAATATATTGTGGGATTATCCCCAACGAATACCTTTCCGATATTTGTTTTAGAATTTATTTTGATCTTCTCCCAAGAGAATCCTTCACCTTTGAGAAATACACTTTTTTCTTCCGATGTTGAATTGTTTTTTACTTGCATAACAGCAAAAAATATTTGAGCAGATGTGGGTTTGAAATAGAATGATATGTTTCCCCCATTATACTGAGGTTGGGAAAAGACATTGTATGGCTGTGTGATTGATAAGGTGTAGTTGCCTTGTGGTATAGAGAATGTGCATGTTTTATTTTCATTTATGAGGGATACTCCGCATGAGATTTCATTAGGTATGCTGCTACTATAAGCTTCCGTTATCTGCAAAGTTTGAAGGATTAAAGGGGTGAAGAATGTTGCGATTTTGAGTTTATAGATGATATATTTTGGAATAACAATAAAGGTTGTCTTCATAGGATAAAATTTAGTATTTATGAGATATTTTCCGCCCATTATACTTTTTTTGGTTTTCTTGGTTTTGGTTGGGACATATCTGGCTCTTTTTGTGGCTCCACCTGATGCACTACAGTCGGATGCTCAGCGTATTATGTATATCCATGTTCCAAGTGCTTGGGTTGGTTTGAGTTTTATATTGATAACTGCTTTTTTTTCTTTCATATATATATTTAAGAACAGGGGATGGGCAGATAACTTTGCATGGTCTTTTGCTAAAGTTGGTGCAGTTTTTACGTTTCTTGCATTATCTACTGGTTCAATATGGGCAAAGCCAATATGGGGAGTTTGGTGGGTCTGGGAAGCTCGTCTGACAACAACTCTTATCCTCTTTATGATATATGTCGCGTATCTTATATCGGGTATGGATGAGAAAACGCGTCAAAATACCAGAAGAATAAGAGCTGTTATATCAATAATCGGAGCTTTGAATGTCCCTCTTGTATGGTTTGCAGTAAAAATCTGGAGAACACTTCATCAGGAATACTCTGTCATAAGACCTCAGGGACCATCTATTCATCCTGATATGCTGAAAATACTTTTATATAACGTTTTTATTATTTTCATAGCAGCTTCTGTCTTTTCTATTTACGATGCAGTTAAAAGTTATTCTAAAATCCTCTTGAAAGTTCCTCAACAAGAGAAATAGGCTTTGAAATGTTCATAATAAAACCGATTCCTTCATTCGTAGTAGATATATAATCTCTGAAATATGTTAGAGAAGACCTGTAGTCTCCCCTTGCAAAGTATATGTCGCCTAATTTTTTCATTGCCATCCACAAGAATCTATCCTTTTCTATGGAGCTTGAAAGATTTTTAATCTCGTTTTCCGAAAAATCTCCAAAGAATTGGGATATCACAAATAGCTTTAAAGCCTCAGATCTTTCTTTTGATTCACCAGGTAGTGTGATTTTTAGTATATCCATTGCCAGATTTATCTTGTCATTTTTTAATAGCTCTTCTTCTGAACTAAACTCTGGGCAAATCTTACTTATATACCTTGAGATAAAGGATAAACCATATGAGATTTCTCCTTTTTTCATTTTATCAATTCCGGCACGGAGCCATCCATCTTGCTCAGCAGGGTTCATTATGATATCCTCATAGTTTACATTGCTTTGTACTCTGCCTAAAATTTCGCTTAACTTTGTCATCTTCTCTGAAGAAAATTTATAGGATACTGGGTTGAACTTTGCTGAAGATATCTTAGCATTGGATGTTATGTATAACCTTGCTAACCTTGAAACATAGGTTTTTGTTTCATATATTATATCTGGTATAAAAGCTATTGAGATGCTATCTATTAAATCCATATCAGAGCTATTATCTATTGTGGAACTCCCTTTCCTGACAAAATTTATGAAGAAGATTATGCGATCATTGAACTTTTTGAATGCAGATAATATCAGGTATTCATTGGGAGATATTGAAGACGGTATGCTATCTAATATATCTGCTTTGAATTTATCTTTTCTCAGCTCAAGTTGTATTGATTTGGAAAAGGTTTGAGATATCCAATCAAGTTGTGAATCTTTTGAGAGATTTTTTGGTTGTAATATTATTACTCTATTTTCCTGAGCATACAAGTTAATCTCAAGTGCGAAGAAAATCGTCAGGAACAAGAGGAGATTTTTCATGTTATCCTTCATTAACAAATTTAATTATTATAATCTTATATAATCAAAGATTCTTGATAGGTAATAATTCACGGATAAGTAAAAAAATAACTGATTAAGAATTGGACTAAAATGGAATAATTTTTCTTTGTTGCATTCATG